>NZ_CAXYKL010000063.1:0-10580 GCF_964277725.1 uncultured Novosphingobium sp.
CGCAAAAGTTCATGCACGGTCGCCGGAGATCACGCTCTAAAACCCAGGCTAAATCTTCGCCTCGTGCGGCACGAAGGCAGAAAATGTCTAAACTTCAATCTTTATTGTATCCCACCCTCTCCGCCAGCAAGCTTCGGTTCTCTTCTAAATCGGATTTATGGCCCGTGGCGCCTGCGCCGATTGCTCACGTTTCCTGATCTGTGAGTTGTCTATTGTCGCAGAGTGACCAGTCCCCGTTTGTGCTCTTATCTCTGCCGCCGGCGGCTTCAGCGATGCCAATCATTGGTAATGCGTTTCGAATTCCGATATCTCACCGGTTGTGAAAAACTGATTGCTCCAGGGCGCAGCGCAGCCGATATCGACTTCGGCTTGGTTGCTATGCTTGTGGATGGCCTGCAGCGTCGAGATCGCGGCCTCGGTGTGCTTGAGCCAATCGGCAGCAGCCGTCTGGGCGCTCAAGAGTTGGCCGATCAATCTTCGGCTTTGGGAAATAGGCAATCCTGACTTCCGGATGCCCTCGATAGCTTCGGCAGAGAAACGCAAATGTGCCACATACGCGCTGGTTAATGTTTCTACTGCATTGGTTGCTTCGGCAGCCACAACCACGACAGCCGCTTTGTCCAAATTGATCATAAATCCTCCTTCTTGAACGCGCTTTCGAGAGGACATCTTTATGCTGATTTCGATCGCCCGTGAAATCTCCTCTCTAAGCATCGGCCTTTATTCGGCATCAATCCCGTGGCTATTTCGAAATGCCTGTAGACTCCGCTCGCCATCATCGGACCGCGAGTTGCGGCCTTGAAGAAGCGCGATCATGCAGGTGATACTCGCCAAGTTTGCGGGAAGCAGGGCCTTCTGCCGTGAGAGGACGGGGCGAAAACGGGCGGGGCGTGCTTGTCCCGATCTGCCTGGATTGGCACTAGGTGTTTCGAACCGATGATCGCGGTGCGGCGATAGACCGTCCGAAGTCGTGCGAAATCAGGAGAGGTAGCGCAATGCGATACAAATTGTTTGGCCGGTCAGGGCTTCGCGTATCCGAAGTCAATCTTGGCACCATGAACTTCGGGAACGGCCAATGGGGTATCGAGGCGGCCAAGGGCCATGCGATCATGCAGGCGTTCGCGGATGCGGGCGGTACGTTTCTGGATACGGCGTCTATCTATGCCGACGGCGAGGGTGAGCGGATCGTCGGCGACTTTATCGCCAGCGACCGGGATCACTTCGTGCTGGCTACCAAATACGCCTTGTCGAATGGTGACGACCTGATGACCACCGGCTCCAGCCGCCGCACGATGGTCCAGTCTGTCGAGCACAGCCTCAAGCGGCTCAAGACTGATCGTATCGATCTGTTCTACGTTCATATGTGGGATTTCACCACGCCAATCGACGAATTGATGAGAGGGTTTGATGACCTCGTCAGTTCCGGGAAGATCGTTTACGCGGCCTGCTCCAACTTGCCTGCGTGGGAAGTGAGCCGCGCCAACATGCTTGCCGATTTGCGGGGCTGGGCTCCGTTCATCGGGATGCAGGTGGAATATAGCCTCGTTAAGCGCACGCCGGAGCGCGATCTCCTGCCGATGGCGGCCGAACTCGATCTCGGCGTGGTGGCGTGGTCTCCCTTGGCGAACGGCGCGCTGGCCTCTTCGACGGGAGGGCTGCGGGATGTGCATCGCGAGATGCAGGGCAATGATCGCATCGACGGGATCGCGGGCAAGGTGCGGCAGATCGCGCAGGAAATTGGCGTTCCACCCAGCCAGGTGGCGCTTGCCGGGTTGCGCCAGCTGGATCCTTCTAAGCGCGTCCTCCCAATCATCGGTGCCAGCTCGGTCGAGCAGTTGCAGGCCAACTTGGGATTTCTGGACTTGACCCTCGATGATCATCATGTCGCACAGCTTGATGAGGTGAGCCGGGTCGACCTGGGATATCCGCATGAATTCTTGCGGGAAGATTATGTTCGATCGATGCAAACGGGTGGCAAGGATCATCTGCTGGACGATCACCGGCACTGACGTGAAGGCAAGCGCCGACCCGGTCGGCCCTAGCTGCCAGTCTTTCCATGTATATCCGGAGCGGAGCCCAACTTCAGCCGGATTGCCCGGGAACGATGGGCGATGACTGTCATCGGTCTTCTCGATTTGGCGCGCGCTTGGATTTGCGGATAACACTCGCTCAGTCGCTACGTTCGACAGGGGAGCTTATATGAAAAAGATGCATCTATCGCTGATCGCGATCGCGATTTCGCTCGTCACATCGCCGGCGATCGCCGCGCAGCCCAAGGCCAAGCCCAACAGGCCGGCCACCGCCGCCAAGACGGTCACGCAGGATCCGCCGGCACCGGTGATGCAAAAGCCCGGCGGCATGACCAACCGCGACTGGTGGCCGACCCGGCTTGACCTGACGGCCCTGCGCCAGCACGAAAATACCGGGGCGAACCCTTATGGTGCGGATTACAATTACGCCAAGGAGTTCGCGAGTCTGGACCTGGCCGCGGTTAAGGCAGACATTCGCCAGACGCTTCATACGTCCCAGCCGTGGTGGCCGTCTGATTATGGCAACTACGGTCCGTTCTTCATCCGCATGGCGTGGCATAGCGCCGGTACCTATCGCATGGGTGACGGTCGCGGCGGGTCGGACGGTGCCGAGCAGCGCTTCGATCCGTTGAACTCGTGGCCGGACAACGTCAATCTCGACAAGGCTCGCCGCCTGGTCTGGCCAATCAAGCAGAAGTATGGCGCCAAGTTGAGCTGGGGCGATCTGATGATCTTGACCGGCAACGTTGCGCTGGAAGACATGGGCTTCAAGACCGTGGGCTTTGCCGGCGGTCGCGTCGATGCCTGGGAGCCTGACGTGGTTTTCTGGGGCCCAGAAACCAAGATGATGGGCACGGAGCGCTCCAATCCGGATGGCACGCTGAAGCATCCGCTGGCTGCGACGACGATGGGCCTGATCTACGTCAACCCTGAAGGACCGGGCGGTAATCATGACCCGATCGGGGCCGCCGCCGACATTCGCCACGCCTTTGGCAACATGGCGATGGACGATGAAGAGACGCTGGCGCTGATCGCGGGCGGACACACGTTCGGCAAAGCCCATGGCGCGCATGCGCAGAAGGAATGCGTTGGGGTTGAGCCTACCGCAGCGACCACTGAGCAGCAGGGCTTCGGCTGGAAGAACAAGTGCGGCAAGGGCAACGCCGAAGACACGGTCACTTCGGGCCTGGAAGGCGCATGGTCATCCGATCCCACGCACTTCACCAATGAGTACGTCAACAATTTGCTCAATTTCGACTGGGTGAAGACCAAGTCCCCGGCCGGGGCCACGCAGTGGATTCCCGCCAAGGGCGCGGGGGCAGATCTTGTCCCCGATGCTCATCTGCCCGGCGTGCGCCATGCCCCGATCATGTTCACGACGGACATCGCGCTGAAGGAGGACCCTGCGTTCAAGGCGATCCTGGTTCGCTGGCAGAAGAATCCAGAGCAGTTCGCGCAGGCCTTTGCCCGTGCGTGGTTCAAGCTGACCCATCGAGATCTTGGCCCGCAATCGCGCTATCTGGGGGCAGACGTACCGAACCAGAGCTTCAGCTGGCAGGACACCCTGCCGCAGGCGAGCTTTGCGCCGGTCGACGCCGCCGATCAGCAACGGCTCAAGACGATGGTGCTGGCCTCGGGGCTGAGCGAAGCGCAACTGATCCGGACCGCCTGGGCCTCGGCCTCCAGTTTCCGCAGCACCGACATGCGCGGTGGTGCCAACGGTGCGAGGCTCAGGCTTGACCCGCAGCGTGGCTGGGCGGTGAATGACCCTGCCGAGCTGGCAATGGTGCTGGACAAGCTGACCCAGGTTCAGACGCAATTCGGCAAGCGCGGGCATCAGGTCTCCATGGCCGACTTGATCGTGCTGGGCGGCAACGCGGCGATCGAGCAGGCGGCGCAGCGTGGCGGATACAAGGTGGCCGTCCCCTTCATGCCGGGCCGCGTCGACGTTGACCAGGCGCGTACGGATGTGAAGTCGTTCGCCAACCTGGAGCCCAAGGCCGATGGCTTCCGCAACTACTACAACCCCACGGCGGACGTCAGCCCTCCGGAAGAGCTGGTGCTGAAGGCCGATGCGCTAAACCTGACGGTGCCCGAGATGACCGTACTGGTAGGCGGTCTGCGATCACTGGGCGCAAACAGCGGCGGTTCGCGGAATGGGGTGCTCACCAACCGCGCGGGAACATTGAGCAACGACTTCTTCGTGAACCTCCTGTCGATGGACAACGTCTGGTCCAAGGCATCGACCGAGGGGCTGTACGAAGGCCGAGACCGGGCAACCGGTGCGGTCAAGTGGACGGCGACGCCAGTCGACCTGATCTTCGGATCGAATTCGGAACTGCGCGCCGTATCGGAAGTCTATGCGTCCGACGATGCCAAGCAGAAATTCGTGACGGACTTCGTGGCCGCCTGGACCAAGGTCATGAACGCCGATCGCCTCTGAATACGGCCATTCGGCTGAACACGGCCCACCCGGCGAGGAAGCTCCGCGCCGGGTGGGCTTGTCATTGGAATCAAAGGATTGAACGAGGGCACCGGGTTTCCCACATCGTAAGGGCGGCAACGCAAGAGTTCGAAATGGCCGGTGGATGGTCGCGCGATGGCGCGGTGCAGGATCAGATCGATGACACGGTAAGCGATGCCGTGCGCGGTGCGCGCGCCCGGATGCCTGCGGGCGAGGGGTTGGAGCATTGCGAAGAATGCGGCCAGACCATTCCCGTTCGCCGCCGAGAAGCTTTGCCGGGGGTGCGCACCTGCGTGGCCTGCCAGAGCGAGCGCGATAAGGCGGTGGTCCATTCTCAGATAAACCGCCGTGGCAGCAAGGACAGCCAGCTACGGTGAACTTAGCACCGACGCCGGAAGGCCTTGCCGCGCTACGCTCGGCTCCTAACCAACTCGCGCCAAGGTGGGCGACAGACGATCCACCAGGATGGCGCTGGCCTGATTCAGTCCCACGACGTCGACAGCAATACCGTGATGCCGCAGCCGCGTGACCACGTCCTCAAGTGCGCCGACGGCCGTAATGTCCCACAAGTGGCTTTGCGTCAGGTCTATGCGCACCTTTCCGGCCGTGTCGCGCAAATCGAACTGATCGGCAAAAATATCCGCGCTGGCGAAGAATATCTGGCCCGAGATGGTGTAGGTGCGCGTGTCGGTCGTCTCGTCATAAATATCCGTCACCTCCATCATGCGCGTCACCTTGGAAGCGAAGAACACGCCGCTCAGCAGCACTCCTACCGCCACGCCCGCGGATAGATCATGCGTCGCGACGGTGACGATGACGGTCGCCAGCATGACGAAACCCGAAACCTTGGGATGACGGGCAAGGTCGCGGATCGATCCCCAGGAAAACGTGCTGATCGACACCATCACCATGATTGCGACAAGGGCGGCCACGGGAACTTGCGCTACCCAGGGCCGCAGCGGCACCATCACCAGCAGCAGGAAGACACCCGCGACCAGGGTGGAGAGGCGTCCGCGTCCACCGTAGCGGACGTTGCCCACGGTTTGCCCGATCATTCCGCAGCCGGCGATGCCGCCAAACAGCCCGGCGGCGACGTTTGCCAGACCAAGGCCGGTGCATTCGCGGGCCTTGTTGCTGGTGGTCTCCGTGAGGTCATCGACGACGCTGGCCGTCATCATCGATTCCAGCAGGCCCACCGCTGCCATTGCAAGGGCGAAGGGAAACACGATGCGCAAGGTCTCCCAAGACATCGGCACGCCGGGCCAGGTGAAGGAGGGCAGGGAGGAGGGCAGTCGGCCCAGATCGGCGACGGTATGGATCGGCATCGGGTAGGCTAGGCTGATCCCGGTGAGGACGACGATGCAGATCAAAGGTGAAGGGATGGCCTTTGTCACCCGGGGTGCCAGATAGATGATCGCCAGTCCTCCGGCGATCATGGCGTAGGTGTGCCAGGTGACATTCAGCATCTGCGGCACCTGGGCCGAAAAGATGAGGATGGCGAGCGCGTTGACGAAGCCGGTCCTGACCGAGCGCGAGACGAAGCGCATCAGGATATCCAGCTTCATCAGGCCGAATACGATCTGCAGCAGTCCGGCCAGAAGCGTCGCGGCCAGCAGGTATTGCAGTCCGTGGGAATGAACCAGCGCCGCCGCGACCAGCGCCACGGAACCTGCCGCGCCCGAAATCATCGCCGGTCGACCGCCTGCGAAGGCCAGGACGATGCCGATCATGAAGGACGCGAACAGGCCGACTTCGGGATCGATGCCCGCCACGAAGGAAAAGGCGATGACTTCCGGGATCAGGGCAAAGGTGCCCACCATGCCGGCAAGGATATCGCGACGCGCACCGGCGGCGCTGTCGAACCATTCGGCGCGATACCGCGCGAGGGATGTTGTTTGCATGTTGGAAAACCGACGATGTCGCGAGGCGGGGCTTACGTGGACCGAAAGCGATCGGCCCGCGACGAACGTTATCCGGCGGATCGGCGGCCGGAATAGCCACCCGGAGTTTCACCGGGTCCTTGCGAATGACCGGCCTGTAGCGCGGCAAAACCGATAGCGCAATCACCCCCCTGACCACATCGAGCCGGCCGCACGACCCCGGGTTTGGCCGAAATTGCAATGGACCCGTGCGGCTTAGCCGTTCCGCAGCCTCGCCAAAGCGGGTGTAAGTTCTTCGACGAGGGATGGGCAACAAGGGCAACTTGCCGGTGGCCGAAAGCCAGGTGAGTTTATTGGTGGGCGCAAGATGGGCAAGCCGACGCGATTTCAGACCTCGAACGTACTGATCCACCGATATCTCGGGTTGCTGCTGGCCGTTTTCCTGATCATCATCGCCGTCACTGGCAGCATCATCGCTTGGTACGACGATCTGGAACGCAGCTTCAACGCACCGATGCGCGTCGTCCAGCCTCAGCCGCAGAGATGGACCGTGCGCAATGCGTTACGGATCCGGGCCAAGCTGGAGGCGCAGGATCCGCGATCGCACGTCTTCTCGCTACAGTTTCCGCAACAGCCGGATCAGTCGCTTTTCTCCCGTGTGATGCCCGCCATCGATCCCGCATCCGGCCAGCCGTTCCCGCTCGATTACGATGAGGTTTTCGCCAATCCCTATACGGGTGAGCGGCTGGGCCAGAGGATGATCGGGCAGGCATCGGTTAAGGGCTCAGGGCTGTTTTCGTTTCTCTACTATCTCCATTACGCGCTCTTGTTTCCGCTGGGGCTGGGGATCCTGCTGATCGGCATTCTGGGCCTGGCCTGGGCGCTGGAGAGCCTGATCGGTCTCTATCTGACGCTGCCGCCAAAGCTCAAGCCGGCCAAGCCCGGCGTCAGGCAGCGCTCGTTCCTGCAGCGATGGTCCACATCGTGGAAGCTCAGCAAGGGCGCGCCACCCCCGCGGCGCCTGCTGGATCTGCATCGCGCTTCCGGCTTGTGGCTGTGGCCGTTGTTACTCGTCTTCGCAGTGACCGGCTTTGCGCTGAACCTCGGTGGAATGTACGCCGGTGCCGTCAACCTGTTTGCCGATTATACGCACTTTCAGGAGCGGCCCCCCGTCCCGGCGCTGGCTGAACCGCTGATCGATCCGCCGGTGACGTGGTTCCAGGCAGCTGACCTGGGTCAGCGCTATTTCGAGGAGCAGGCCAGGGCGCATCGGTTTACTCTAAAGCAGCCCGCCGCGATCGAGTATCGCCGCGACCTGGGCGTTTATTTCTACTTGATGCACACGTCGCGCGATCTGCTGGACGGGCAGGGCAATCCCACGGAAACGGACTCCCCGGCCACCGCCGCCACGATCGCCATCGATGCGCGAAGCGGCCGATTCCTGGGGCTGCAGCTCCCGACCGGGCAGCATGGCGCGAACACCGTCACCAGTTGGCTGATGGCGCTGCACGTCACGGCGATCGGCGGGAGGCCTTGGCAAGTGGCCGTCACCCTTATCGGGCTGGTGGTCGCAACGCTTTGCGCCACAGGGCTGCTGTTGTGGTGGCGCCGACGCAAGATGCGCCAGCCGGTCGCTAAGGCCCGGCGCCCATGATCTCGGCCACAGATTAGTGGGCTATACGTATATGGCCATCATTACAAAGGCGGTGGCCCATCATGCAATGAGCGCTCAAGCCCCTCACTGATACGATCTTCCCGTCAGATCAGAGGCAGGGGCGACAAGGAAGTTTTCCGGACTTGCTCGTGAGCGGCTGAGGCGACCTAGGGGCAACAACTTCATCGCGTCATCACAGTTTCGGTGAACCGGGAAGGTGTGGCCTTGCGCTGCCAGATCGCTGGTGGCGCCAGGTCGTGCAAGCGGCAGCTCACAGCCTCAATGGATCGATACCGTAAGAGGGCGCGCCGCCGTCAGGCGACAGTGCCCCGCGCAGGAAGAACAAAAACGTCTTTAGGGAATGGGGGTATTATCGTGGGTAAACAGAGTATTCGTGCGTCCGTCATGGCTTCGGCTTCGATGGCCGGTTTGCTGGCGCTTGGCCTGCTTCCGGCAACCGCAATGGCGCAGGAGCAGGGCTCGACAGCAGGCGCTAACGGCAGCCTCAGTTCGGATATCATCGTCACCGCGCAAAAGCGCGAGGAACGGCTTCAGGATGTTCCGGTACCCGTGACGGCCGTCACCGCCAGTGCCCTGCTGGAACAGAACCAGCTGAAGGCGCAGGACTTTTTCTCCAGCGTTCCGGGCTTGAATCTGCAGTTCCAGAACAACCGTGCCAATCTTTCGATCCGTGGCATCACGACAGGACCTGCCACGGGCAATCCGGTGGTCGGCTATACCATCGATGACGTGCCTTATGGCTCATCGGCCGGCCTTGCGGGCCTGTTCGGCAGCGCGCCCGATCTCGATCCGTCGGAACTGGCGCGCATCGAAGTGCTGCGCGGGCCGCAGGGCACGCTCTATGGCGCCAGCAGCATGGGCGGCCTGGTCAAGTACGTGACGGTCGATCCTTCCACCGAAGGCTTCAGCGGCGTGGTCGGCGCGGGTCTCAACACTATCCGCGGCTCGGGCGGCGATGTGGGCTACAACGTGCGCGGTGCCGTCAACGTGCCGGTCACCGAGACAGTCGCCGTGCGCGCCAGCGCCTTCACGCGTGAAGACCCGGGCTATATCGACAACATCGTGACCGGGCGTGACAATGTGAACAAAGTCCGCGTCACCGGCGGTCGGCTGTCTGCGCTATGGAAGCCGTCTTCCGATTTCTCGCTGAAGCTGAGCGCGCTGATCCAGGAACGCAAGATTTTCGGCTCCTCGGACGTCGATAGCAGCACCGGATCGCGGTATAAGCAGACCAACCAGTTCGGCACCGGGCCTAGCGAATGGAAGAACCAGAG
Source organism: uncultured Novosphingobium sp. (assembly GCF_964277725.1). NCBI lineage: Bacteria > Pseudomonadati > Pseudomonadota > Alphaproteobacteria > Sphingomonadales > Sphingomonadaceae > Novosphingobium > uncultured Novosphingobium sp. The sequence goes on from NZ_CAXYKL010000063.1 coordinate 9,324, forward strand.
CTATAGCGCGGTCATCAACGCCTCGCTGGGCAATTCCATGCTGACGTCACTCACCGGTTATTCGATCAGCGACAACTACGACACGGTGGACTTTTCGGCCGCGGCGCTGACGGCCCTTTGGCCCGATGTCTATGGCAACCCGCAAGTGACGCGCTGGGCAACGACGCTGCGGCAGGAATACCGCGTCAAGAAGTTCTCCCAGGAAGTGCGCGTCTCTACGCCTATCACCGATGATATCGACTGGATCGTCGGAGGCTTCTTCACCAAAGAGGCCACGAAATACGCCATCATCACGTTCGCCACGGACGCCACCAATGGTGATGTCTATGGCCTGCCGATCGTGTGGCGAGACAACCTGACATTCAAGGAATATGCCGGGTTCACCAACCTGAGCGTGCGCCTTTCCGATCGTTTCGATCTGCAGGGCGGCTTGCGCTACAGCGAGAACAAGCAGCGGCTGCACCATCGCGAGTTTACGTTCTTCGGGCCGCCCGAAGGCCTGTTCTCGACTCCCTCGTCGAAGGGACATGCGCTGACGTACCACTTCACCCCGCGCTTCAAGATATCGCGCGACCACATGATCTACGGGCGGATCGCCAGCGGCTACCGTCCCGGTGGGCCGAACGCCACGTGCGACGTAGGCATTCCCTGCTCCTACCGGCCCGACAAGACGGTGAATTACGAAGTGGGCGCCAAGGGCGATCTGTTCGACCGCTCCCTGTCTTATGACATCTCGCTCTACCTGATCGACTGGAAGGATATCCAGGTGACGCAGGTCGCGCCCAGCGGCACCTTCAACTACAACGCGAACGCCAACCGGGCGCGGAGCCGCGGCGTCGAAGCCTCGTTCGAAGCCAGGCCGACCGAGGGGCTGACGCTTACGGCCTGGGGCGCGTACACCGATGCGACCCTGCGCGAGGATTTCACCGCACTCAGCGCCGTCTATGCCGCCAAGGGAGACCGCCTGCCATATTCCAGCCGTTGGTCGGGCCGCGTGTCCGCGAACCAGGAAGTCCCCTTGAGCGACACTGTAACGGGGTTTGCCAATCTGGCGGTCAGCTATGTAGGGCTGCGCAAGGGCGAATTCGTGCCCTCGGCCGCGCAGGCGGCCTTGCGTCAGACCTACCCAGCCTACACTCAGTTCGACCTCAATGGCGGTTTTAAGGGCGACACCTGGCGGGTGAACCTCTTCGTTCAGAACCTGACGAACAAGCGTGGCTTTACCGGTGGCGGGTTCAACAACCAGACTACGTTCAA
>NZ_CAXYKL010000064.1:0-5199 GCF_964277725.1 uncultured Novosphingobium sp.
GCCGCCTGGGCGAAGGGATGATTGCCAAGGACGGCGATGGCGGTGCGGATGGCAGAGATGTCGGCAAGAACAGCTACCTTTCCGAAGGCTGGCTGCCGCCCGACCCGCCCACCGGACACGGCAATCACGACTATGTCTTCCAGCTTTTTGCGCTGAGCCAGACGCCTGATCTTGATCCTAACCCCGGTCGCTCGAGCGTAATCGAGGCTTTGCGCGGCAATGTCCTGTCTGCTGGGTTGCTCGTGGGCACGTACTCACGCGGAGAGGATGCGGGAGTACGGTCTGACAGCGTGGTGGAACCACGCCTCGGTAACCGCGATCTGGGAACGTCGCTGGCTTAGGCTGAACAGCTAAGCGACAAAAAAAGGCGGCCTGGGATCACCCGGGCCGCCCCATTCTTTCAGGCTGATGCGAACCGTCAGGCGGCGGCAGCCTCACCCTTTTCTTGACCACCGTCGACGACGCTGAGCGTGTTGCCGCCGATCGCGATCTTCTTGGGCTTCATGGCCTCTGGCACTTCGCGCACAAGGTCGATCATCAGCAGGCCGTCCGCAAGGTCAGCGTTCTGAACGCGAACATAATCCGCCAGTTCGAAGCGACGCTCGAAGCCGCGCTGCGCGATGCCGACGTGCAGCATTTCGCCTTCGGTGCCATCGTCAGGCTTGCTGCCCTTCACCACAAGCAGGTTGGCCTGTGCGGTGATGTCGATATCGGCGGGCTTGAACCCGGCGACAGCCAGCGTGATGCGATAGGCATCAGCGCCGCGACGCTCGACGTTGAACGGTGGGTACTTGTCTCCACCCTGCACGCGCGCCTGATTCTCGATCATGTCGAACAGGCGGTCAAAACCGACCATGGTGCGACGGTATGGGGTGAAATCGATACGGTTCATGACAAAAATCCTCCATTGAGCAATCTTCGTAAATTCAAGGCCCGGGAACCCGGCGCCTCGTTGGCGAGTCATCCCCGTAGCCGGGCCATGACTCGCAATCGAAGATATGATAGCCGCCACGCGTTTCAAGAGCTTGCGGCAAACAAGCAAAAGGACTGAATTTCAATGGCTGAGAAAGTCGAGATCTACACCAAGTGGGGCTGCCCTTACTGTGTCGCGGCCAAGTCCCTGCTCGACAAGAAGGGCGTCGCCTACGAAGAGCATGACGTGACCATGGGCGGCCCCAAGAAGAAGGAAATGCAAGAGCGCGTTCCGGGCGCACGTACCGTCCCGCAGGTGATCGTCGCCGGTAAGCCGCTGGGCGGTTTCGACGATATCAGCGCGCTGGACAGCAAGGGCGAACTCGATCCCATCCTGGGCCTCTGACGCTGGATGAAGCGGGTCGCGATCCTGCAAATGACCACGGGCATCGACCCCGTGGTCAACGCCGCCACCATCGTTGGGGCGATGGAACGCGCCAAGGCAGGCGGCGCGGTGATGCTGTTCACGCCCGAGATGTCGGGCCTGCTGGATCGTGACCGCGCCCGTGCAGCGCGATCGATCACTGGCGAAGCAAACGATCCGGTTTTGGCGCAGGTCCGCGAAGCTGCGGCGCGGCTGGGCCTGTGGGTCGCGATCGGCTCTCTCGCCATTCGGAAAGAAGATGGGCGCTGGGCCAATCGCGCCTTCGTGATCGACGACGCCGGCGAGATCGCCGCTCGGTACGACAAGATCCACATGTTCGATGTCGATCTGGCGAACGGGGAAACCTGGCGGGAATCGTCAGCCTATGCGGCGGGCGACGAGGTTGTGACAGTGAACACACCGGTCGGTCGCCTGGGCTTGGCGGTATGCTACGACGTGCGCTTCCCCGCCTTGTTCGAGGCGCTGGGCCAGCGGCAATGCGACGTGATCGCCATCCCGGCCGCCTTCACCGTGCCGACTGGTAAGGCGCACTGGCACCTGCTCCAGCGCTCCCGCGCGGTGGAAGCCAGCGCTTTCGTCATCGCGGCCGCGCAAGTCGGTCATCACCAGGATGGCCGCGCTACGTACGGCCACAGCCTGGCGGTCGATCCCTGGGGAGAAGTCCTGCTGGACATGGGCGGCGAGACCAGCGGCGTTGGATTCGTCGATATGGATCCTGTCCGCACTGCCGAAGTGCGCCGCCAACTGCCAAGCCTTGCCAATCGCCGCGCGATCCATGATGAGGCGCGCCGATGATAGTATTCGATCTGGAATGTCGCAGAGGCCAGCACCGGTTTGAAGGCTGGTTCCGTTCGTCGGAAGACTTCGCCCGGCAGGAAGAGCTTGGCCTATTGACCTGCCCCAATTGCGGCTCCGCCGATATCGGCAAGGCGCTGATGGCGCCGCATGTGGGGCGCAAGGGCAACCAGGTTCCGGTGCATGCGCCATCTGTTCCCGTGCCCGCTGCCGCACCCGCCCCCACGACACTCCCGGCACCTGCTCCTGCTGAAGTCGCAGCACCGGCAGTTTCCTCGACCCCGCTTCCGCCAGAGGCAATGGCGCTGATGCATAAGCTGGCCCGGATGCAGGCAGAGGCGTTGAAATCGTCACGCTTCGTCGGCAGCAGCTTCGCCGATGATGCCAGAGCGATGCACTACGGCGAGCGTGAGGCGGAGACGATCCACGGCCAGACGACGATCGAGGAAGCGCGCGAGTTGCTGGACGAGGGCATTGCCGTCGCCCCCCTGCCGTTCCCGGTGGTGCCACCCGAGCAGGCGAACTGATTGCCAAGCTGACGACCGCTGCGTAAGAAGCCCCGGCGTGCGCCCGTAGCTCAGCAGGATAGAGCACCAGATTCCTAATCTGGGGGCCATGGGTTCGAATCCCGTCGGGCGCACCAACCTGCCGAATTTTCCTTCGATTTCTTGCTGGCCGCGCGGTGCGCCTCGGCTTATCGCCCCGGGCATGGACCTGACCATCGAAGCTATTTCTTTCCTGATCGCAACGGCATTCGTCGCCGGGTCGATCGACGCGTTGGCTGGCGGCGGCGGTTTGTTGACCATTCCTGCGTTGATGAGCGTGGGCATCCCCCCGGTTGCCGCCATCGCTACGAACAAGCTGCAAGGCATGTTCGGCACCGGCTCGGCCGTGATCGCATACTGGCGCGCAGGCCGCATCGATTTCAAGGCCTTTGCGATACCAGTTGCCGGCGCATTCCTGGGCTCGATGGCAGGCGCCTTCGCCGTCCAACGGATCGACTCCGGCTTTCTGGCCGCAGTCGTCCCGGTGCTGCTGGTGGCGATGGCGCTGTATTACCTTCTTGCGCCGCCGATGGGCGATGTCGATCGCCATGCCCGGCTCGGGCGGACCGGACTGTCGTTGGTCTGCGCCGCGATCGGCTTTTACGACGGCTTCTTCGGCCCGGGCACTGGCTCTTTCCTGACGACGGCGCTGGTGGCGCTGGGCGGTCTGGGCTTGGTGCGCGCAATCGCCAACACCAAGTTCATCAACTTCGCCACCAATGTCGCCGGGCTGTCGGCGATGATCCTGGGCGGCAAGGTCCTGTGGATGCTGGGCTTCGGCATGGCGGTGGCCAATATCGCAGGCAATCAGCTAGGTGCGTGGTTCGCCATCCGTCACAGCGGACGCGGCGCGCGCCCCCTGCTGGTCATCATGTCGATCGCCTTGACGATCAAGTTGCTGGCGGACCCGAAGAACCCGCTCTGGACGATCCTGAAAGGCGGGTTCTAAGCGTCGCCGCCGTCAGACCAGGCGGGCCTGGCGCACCGCCGCCTCGATGAACTTGGCGAACAGCGGATGCGGGTCGAACGGCTTGCTCTTCAGCTCTGGATGGAACTGGACGCCGACGAACCAGGGATGATCGGGCCGCTCGACGATTTCAGGCAGCAGTCCGTCGGGTGACATGCCCGAGAACATCAGGCCGTTGCCCTCCAGCGCCTCGCGGTAAGCGCCGTTCACTTCGTAGCGATGGCGGTGGCGCTCGGAAATCTGGTTCGCGCCGTAGATCGCCGCGACATGGCTGTTGGCCGAAAGCATCGCCGGATACGCGCCGACGCGCATCGTGCCGCCCAGATCGCCACCATCCGCGCGCTTCTGCAAGCCGTCCTTGCTCATCCACTCGGTAATGATGCCGACGACTGGCTCATCGGTCTGCCCGAACTCGGTGGACGAGGCATTGGCGATCCCCGCCGCGCGGGCGCCTTCGATGCAGGCCATCTGCATGCCCAAGCAGATGCCGAAGAACGGCACTTGCCGCTCGCGCGCAAACCGGACGCTGGCGATCTTGCCCTCGGTGCCGCGCTCGCCAAAACCGCCAGGCACCAGGATGCCGTGCATCGGCTCAAGCAAAGCGGCGATTTCCGAATCGTCCTCCCGCTCGAAAATCTCGGCGTCGATCCAGTTGATGTGGACTTTCACGCGGTTGGCCATGCCACCGTGGACAAGCGCCTCGTTCAAGGACTTGTAGGCGTCAGGCAGGCCGACATACTTGCCGACCACGCCGATCGTGACCTCACCCTCCGGGTTCTGATAGCGATCGACGATATCGCTCCAGCGCGTCAGCACCGGGGCCGGCGTGCTCATGCCGAAGTGATGGAGAACCTCGGCGTCCAGCCCCTCGGCGTGGTACTGCACGGGGACGGAGTAGATATTCGGGGCATCAAGCGCCGGGATCACCGCCTCGCGCCTTACGTTGCAGAACAGCGCGATCTTGGCGCGGTCGCTTTCCGGCAATGGCCGTTCGCAGCGGCACAGCAGAACGTCTGGCTGGATGCCCAGTCCGGTCAGTTCGCGGACAGAGTGCTGGGTGGGCTTGGTCTTCAATTCACCCGCAGCGGCGATGTAGGGCACCAGCGTCACGTGGACGAAGCAGGTCTGTTCCCGGCCCAGCTCGTTGCGCAGCTGGCGGAGCGCCTCGATGAAGGGCAAGCTTTCGATATCGCCGACGGTGCCGCCGATCTCGCACAGCACGAAGTCCAGATCGTCGGTATCGGCCTGCGCGAACTGCTTGATCGCATCGGTCACATGCGGGATCACCTGCACGGTGGCGCCGAGGTAATCGCCACGGCGCTCCTTGGCGATGATGTCACGGTAGATGCGGCCGGACGTGATGTTATCGCCTTGGTGCGCCGAGACGCCGGTGAAACGTTCGTAATGACCCAGGTCGAGGTCCGTTTCCGCGCCATCGTCAGTCACGTAGACTTCGCCATGCTGGTAGGGGCTCATCGTGCCCGGATCGACGTTGAGATACGGATCGAACTTACGGATGCGGACCTTATATCCGC
>NZ_CAXYKL010000065.1:0-22574 GCF_964277725.1 uncultured Novosphingobium sp.
CTCCGGCCAGTTCGCGCCGGCTTTCCACGTCGGCCAAGCATCTGTCGGACCTGCACTTCTTCTTCATCCACTTGCGCTGGCAGGCGCTGGGGCTGCTGGCGCTGTTCGGCACCTCCACCCTGTCCAAAGAGACGGCTCGCCGCCTTGGTATCCTGATCGCCGGTGCGATGCTGTTCGCGCTGATGCTGGTGCCGTTCGTCGGCAGCGAAGTGAACGGCGCACGGCGCTGGCTGAACCTGGGCGTCTCGATCCAGCCCTCCGAATTCCTGAAATGCGGCTTCCCGATCCTGCTCGCGTGGATCCTCGCCTGGCGTGTACGGGACAACCGCTTGCCGGTGATGCAGGTGACCGTCGGCCTGATGGGGCTGATCGGCGTGCTGCTGATGGCGCAGCCCGATTTTGGGTCGACCATGCTGTTTTCGGCCACCTGGTTCGTGCTGATCCTGCTTTCCGGCTTGGATGTGCGCCGGATCATGGCGGCGATGGGCGCCGGCGTGGCGATAGTGGCGCTGGCCTACATGTTCTACGAGAACGGCCGGAACCGCATCAACGCCTTTCTGGGTGGTGGCAGCGCTTATGATCAGGTAGATCTGGCTGAGCGCACGTTGCTGAACGGCGGTTGGTTCGGCACCGGCTTTTGGATGGGTTCGCGCAAGCTGTCCTTGCCCGAGGCACATACGGATTACATCTTCTCGGTCATCGGCGAAGAGTTCGGCTTGGCCGTGTGTGCGGTGATCATCATGCTGTATGCCGCGATCCTGTTTCAGGCGATCCTGCGGCAGACGCGGGAGGACGATCTGTTCACCGTGCTGGCCGGCACCGGCATCGTCGCCCAGTTCGGTGGGCAAGCCTTCATCAATATCCTGGTCAACCTTCAGCTGTTCCCCTCCAAGGGCATGACCTTGCCGCTCGTCTCGTACGGCGGTTCGTCCACCGTGGCGGTTTGCACTTGCCTGGGATTGCTGCTGGCCATTACGCGCAGAAACCCGTTTATCGAGCGTGAGCGGTTTTCGCTCAGCGATGTCGGAGAGACTGCATGACTGCCGCAAGCCGCCACTATGTGCTGGCCGCCGGGGGGACCGGGGGGCACCTGATCCCCGCGTTCGCGCTGGCGCTGGAGCTGGAGCGGCGAGGCCATCACGTGGCGCTGATCACGGACGAGCGCGGCGCGCAGATCCCCGGCAAGCCTGCCAGCTTGCCCGCCCATATTCTGCCGCCCGGCCGCATTGCCGGAAAGAACCCGCTGGGATGGATCAAGGGCGCGATGGGTGTGATCGAGGGCCGCCGCATGGCGCTGCGCCTGTTCGAAAGCTTCGCGCCCACCGCCGTGGTTGGCTTCGGCGGCTATCCCGCACTGCCGACGATGCTGGCGGCGCGAGCAGCGGGTATCCCCACGATCCTGCATGAGCAGAACTCGGTGCTGGGCCGGGTCAATCGCTTCTTCGCGCCGCGCGTCAATGCGATCGCGACGGCGTACGAGGATATCGACAAGCTTGATCCCAAACTGGTCAAGAAGGTCACGCTGGTCGGCAATCCGGTGCGCAGCGAAGTGCTGGCGCTGCGCGATGCGCCGTTCCCGGCCTTCACCTCGGACAGTTTGCTCCGCATCCTGGTTACCGGCGGCAGCCAGGGCGCAAGGGTACTGTCCGAAGTCGTGCCCGATGGCCTGGCCATGCTGCCCACCGCCTTGCGGGCGCGGCTGCAAGTGATCCAGCAGTGCCGCCCGGAAGATATCGAGGCGGTGCGCCATCGCTACGCCAGCGACGGCATCCCGGCTGAACTGGCCACGTACTTTGAGAACATGGCCGAGCGATTGGCCCATGCGCACTTGTTCATCGGCCGATCCGGAGCTTCGACCATCGCCGAACTGACCGTGGTGGGTCGCCCCGCGATCCTGATCCCGTTGCCGATCGCCACGGACGATCACCAGGCCGCCAACGCTCGCGAGATGGTGGCCGCGGGCGGTGCGCGGGCGATCCGGCAGGAGAAGTTCACAGCCAGCGAACTCGCCAAGCAGATCCAGGCGATGGCGCAGCACCCTGAAACGCTGGCGAACGCGGCGCATGCCGCGTGGAATTGCGGCTATCCCAACGCGGCGAGCGACCTTGCCGATCTGGTGGAGGGCTTCGGCGGTGCGCCGCTGATGGACGTGATCCGTGTTGGCGGAAAGCCTGCTGTGGCCAAGAGCAAGGAAGCCCTGGCGTTGGAGAGCGCGGAATGAAAGGCGTCGCCACCGATATCGGGACCGTCCACTTCGTGGGCATCGGCGGCATCGGCATGTCCGGCATCGCCGAGGTGATGCACAACTTGGGCTACACCGTGCAGGGCTCTGACATTGCCGAGGGTTACGTGGTCGAAGGGCTGCGCTCGCGCGGGATCAAGGTGATGATCGGCCACGCGGCCGAGAACGTCAGCGAGGCCGCCGTAGTCGTCACGTCGACGGCGGTGAAGCGCGACAATCCCGAGGTCGTATATGCGCTGGAGCATCGCATCCCGGTCGTCCGCCGGGCGGAGATGCTGGCGGAGCTGATGCGGCTCAAGAATACCGTCGCAGTGGCCGGCACGCATGGGAAGACCACGACGACATCGATGGTGGCCTGTCTGCTGGAAGCGGGCGGCGTCGATCCGACGGTGATCAACGGCGGCATCATCAACTCCTACGGGTCCAACGCGCGGCTTGGCGCCAGTGACTGGATGGTGGTGGAGGCGGATGAGAGCGACGGTTCGTTTCTGCGGCTGGACGGCACGATCGCCGTCGTCACCAACATCGATCCCGAGCACCTTGAGCACTACGGCAGCTTCGACAAGGTGAAGTCCTCGTTCATCGAATTTATCGAGAATGTCCCCTTTTATGGCGCTGCCGTGCTGTGCATCGATCATCCCGAAGTGCAGGCCCTGATCGGCAAGATCCGCGATCGGCGCGTGATCACTTACGGTTTCTCCGCCCAGGCCGATGTGCGGGGCGAGGCGGTGACGCCGGTGCCCGGCGGCAATCGCTTCGATGTCGTGGTGCGAGAGCGTGATGGCGAGCAGCGCCGGATCGAAGGGATCGAGCTGCCGATGCCGGGCCGCCACAACGTGCAGAACGCGCTCGCCGCCGTCGCCGTGGCGATCGAGATGGGCTGCGATGATGAGATCGTGCGCGGCGGCTTCGCCCAGTTTGGCGGGGTCAAGCGGCGCTTCACCAAGGTGGGCGAAGTGGGTGGCGTCACCGTGATCGATGATTACGGCCATCACCCGGTGGAGATTCGCGCCGTTCTCGCCGCCGCCCGCGAAGGCGTGAAGGGCCGCGTTCTGGCCGTGGTACAGCCGCACCGTTTTACGCGCCTGCGCGATCTGATGGAAGAATTCCAGACCGCCTTCAACGATGCCGACGCCGTCTATGTGACGCCGGTATATGCTGCAGGCGAGATGCCGATCGACGGCGTTGATGCCGAGGCGCTGGTCACCGGGCTCAAGGCGCGGGGCCATCGCGATGCGCATGTCATCGGCGGGGCGGATGAACTGGCCGAAGCCATGGCGCGGATCATCCGGCCGGGCGACATGATCGTGTGCCTGGGCGCGGGCGATATCACCAAGTGGGCGGCGGGCCTTGCCGGCGCGATCGGCGAGCGGGCCGTCGCCTGATGGTCGAGCAACCCACGCTCGAAAAGAATGGGGTGAGGGGGAAACTGACCCCGCAGGCTCCGCTCGCCCCGCTGGTCTGGTTCAAGTCCGGCGGTGCGGCCGAGTGGCTGTTCGAGCCCAAGGACATGGCCGATCTGCAGGCGTTCCTGCGTGATCTCGATCCGTCCGTGCCCGTCATGGCGCTGGGGCTGGGCTCCAACATGATCGTGCGTGATGGCGGCGTGCCGGGCGTGGTCGTTCGTCTGGGCAAGGCCTTCGCAAGGGTTGAAAAGGTGGACGAAGTGACGCTGCGGTGCGGCGGCGGTGCTTCGGGTATTCTCGTCTCCTCCACCGCGCGCGATGCGGGCATCGCGGGGGTCGAGTTCCTGCGCTCCATCCCCGGCACCGTCGGCGGGTTCGTGCGGATGAACGGCGGCGCTTATGGCGGCGAGGTGAAGGACATCCTCGTCGATTGTGACGTGGTGCTGCGTTCGGGCGAACTGATCACGCTGGGTGTGGCTCAGCTTGGCTATACCTATCGCCACTCTGAATTGCCCGATGGCGCGATCGTCGTCAGCGCGCAGTTTCGCGGGCATCCGGGTGAGCCTGGCGCGATCCAGGCTGAGATGGACCGCATCTCCGCCAGCCGCGAGGCCAGCCAGCCGCTCCGCTCCAAGACCGGTGGCTCGACCTTCAAGAACCCGGAGGGCCACAAGGCGTGGCAACTGGTGGATGAAGCCGGGTGCCGGGGGCTGACGATCGGCGGCGCGCAAGTAAGCGAGAAGCACACGAACTTCCTCATCAACACCGGCACCGCGACCAGCGCCGAGATCGAGGCGCTGGGCGAGGAAGTGCGGCGGCGCGTGCGGGAAAACTCGGGCGTGGAGCTGGAGTGGGAAATTCAAAGGGTGGGCGAACAGTGAAGAATACGGCCATCCCGAACGGAGATCGCGCATGACCATCGGCAAACTTCACGTCGCAGTGCTGATGGGCGGTTGGTCATCCGAGCGGCCCGTCTCGCTGATGAGCGGCGAGGGCGTGGCCAAAGCCCTGGAGTCCAAGGGCCACCGCGTGACCCGGATCGACATGGGCCGCGATGTCGCGCTCAAGTTGGCGGAGGCTAAGCCCGATGTCGTGTTCAACGCGCTCCATGGCTCGCCCGGAGAGGATGGCACCGTGCAGGGCATGATGGACCTGATGGGCCTCACTTACACGCATTCCGGCCTCTCCACTTCGGTCATCGCGATCGATAAGGAGCTGACCAAGCAGGCGCTGGTCCCCCACGGCATTCCGATGCCTGGCGGGCGAATCGTGCCGTGCGAAGAGATTTTCGAGCGAGACCCGCTGCCGCGCCCCTATGTGCTGAAGCCGGTGAACGAAGGTTCTTCTGTCGGCGTGGCGATCGTCACGGACCAGGGCAATTATGGCAATCCGGTTTCCCGAGATGCCAAGGGGCCGTGGCAGGACTTCGATTGCCTGCTGGCAGAGCCGTTCATTCGCGGGCGTGAACTGACCACGGCCGTCATCGGCGATCGTGCCCTGCTCGTCACCGAACTGCGGCCCAAGTCCGGCTTCTACGATTTCGACGCAAAATACACCGATGGCATGACCGAGCATATCTGCCCGGCCGATATCCCGGATGACATCACCGCGGCCTGCAAGGACATCGCCCTGCGCGCGCACAAGTTGCTGGGTTGCAAGGGCACCAGCCGTTCGGACTTCCGCTGGGATGACGAGCAGGGCGTGGAAGGTCTGTTTCTGCTGGAAGTGAATACGCAGCCTGGCATGACCCCGCTGAGCCTGGTGCCGGAGCAGGCGAAGGCCTGCGGGATGGAGTACCCCGATCTGGTTGAGGCGATCATCGCCGAGGCACTGGCCGAGGCGCGTGAGCGGGCCGGCACACCATGAGCCAGACGATCCGCCGCAAGGCGACGAATGTTCGCAAGACTGCGGCGGCGCAGGGCAAGAAGGCCCGTGTCAATCAGGCCAAGGCGCGCACCGGCTCGGTTCTCGACATGGCGATGGCGGCGCTGCCGTTCAGCGAAGCGCAGCTGCACCGCATCTTCCTGTTCGCCATCCTGGCGGGCGCGGCTGTGCTGGCAGTGGTCGTGGCGTCGGCGGCGGGATTGCCGGCCCTGGCGAACCTGCAAGTGGCGCAAGTGGCGTCCGGCGCGGGCTTCGAGGTGCGCCATGTGGACGTGCGCGGGGTTAAGAATCTCAACGAATTGAAGGTCTACGAACGGGCACTGGCCCAGCGTGACCGGGCGATGCCGCTGGTCGACCTCGATGCGCTGCGGCAGGAACTGCTCGGCCTTTCGTGGGTCAAGGATGCGCGCGTTTCTCGCCAGTTGCCCGATACGCTGGTGATCGACATTGTCGAGCGGGAGCCGCACGCGGTTCTACGCAAGGCCGATCGCTTCGTTCTGATCGACGAGACGGGGCACGAGCTGGAGACGGTGGCGCGCGGGCGGGCGCAAGGTAAGCTGATCGTGTCCGGGCTGGGCGCGGGCCAGCAGGTGATTGCGCTGTCCCGCGTGCTGGACGCCGCGCCCGCGCTCAAGCCCCGAGTGCAGGAAGCCGAATGGATCGGCAACCGCCGGTGGAACATCACGTTCAAGACCGGGCAGGTCCTGGCCTTGCCGGAGGGCGAGCAGGCGGCGGCCAGTGCCCTCGTGTCCTTTGCGCGTCTCGATGGAACAAATCGGCTGCTCGGCGGTAAAGTGACGATATTCGATATGCGCGCGCCTGATCGCATCTACTTGCGGATTCCTGGCCGCGAGGCGGAGGCGGCCGCGATCAAGGCCGGGGCGACACGCAAGGGGGAGGCGAACTGATGGCCGGCGCGCGATCTTCCACTCCCCGCATCAGCCGCGTGTTCGGGGCTGTCAACATCGGCTCGTTCCGCATTTCCGCCATAGTCGCAGGTATTTCCGATGTGGGTGACGTCGTGGTGCTGGGTTCCGGCCATCGCGCCAGCCAGGGCGTGCGCCGTGGTTATGTGACGGACATGACTGCGGCCACTTACGCCATCCGCGATGCGATCGACCGCGCGGAGAAAATGGCAGACACGTCTGTGCAGCGCGTCTGGATCGGCTGCTCGGGCGCGGGCCTCGCCTGCCAGGTTGCCGAGGTGGATGCCGAGATCGGCGGTCGCCGGATCGAGCAGGAGGACATCGACGAACTGCTCAGTTCCGCGCGGGACGTGATCCGGCCTGACGGGCGCATGGTGCTTCACGCTCAACCGGCACAATACCGGCTCGACGGAGCGCACGGGGTCGCCAATCCACGCGGACTTCACGCCGAGCGCCTTGGCGTCGATATCCACATCATGCTGGCGGATGGTGCGCCGATCCGCAACCTGACGGAAGCGGTGCAATCCGCGCACCTGGAGGTAGAAGCAGTGGTCGGCTCACCCGTGGCGGCGGGCCATGCCTGCTTGTCGCCCGAGGAGCGGGATCTGGGCGTCGCTCTGGTGGAGTTCGGCGCGGAAGTCACCAACGTGGCGATCTACTCGCAAGGGATGCTGACGGGCCTGACCTCGATCCCGATGGGTTCGGCCGATGTGACCGACGCGATCGCTTCGGCGTTCGGCATTCGTCGCTTCCAGGCGGAACGGTTGAAGTGCGTCAACGGCTCGGCGCTTGCCAGCCCAGCGGACCATCGCGAGATGATCCCAGTCAACGCTCCCGGTGAGGAAGAAACCGGACCGATCGCGCGCCATGCGGACGACAAGAACCGCATTCCGCGTGCCGAGCTGATCGCGGTGATCACCGGGCAGCTGGGCACCTTGATGGAAGAGGTCAACAAAGCACTCAAGGCGATGCGCTTCAACGGCCAGCGCGGCAAGCAGGTGGTATTCACCGGCGGCGGCGCGGAGCTGGTCGGCCTGGCTGATTATGCGCAGGCCGCCCTGGGCAAGCCGGTGCGCATCGGCCGGGTGCCACATCTCAATGGCTTGGCCGAAGCGCATGTAAAGCCGGGCTTTTCCACACTGGCCGGTCTGGTGCTTTACGCCTCCGCCGATCCCATCGACATTCGCACTCTCAACAGCCGCCGGCAGCTGTCCGTGCGTTCGGAGCGGATGGGCACGGCAGGGCGTATCTATCGCGCTTTCCGGCAATATTTCTAGATGATGGCGTCGCAGGCGATGATCCCGGATGGCGTCTCGCCCCGATCCGATGCCGCATCGCCGAAATGTGTCCGAATTACGCTTGTCTGTTGTGGACAAAGCCTTGCGATGCTTTGCTTCCCGGCGCAGGGCTGTGCCATCAGATTTGGTCAATGATTTCTTGCCGCGCGTGTCTGCCAGGAGAGTAAGATGAGCATCAATATCGGACCGCCGGCGATTGAAGAGCTGCGTCCTCGTATCCTCGTGATCGGTGTGGGTGGTGCAGGCGGCAACGCCATCGCCAACATGATCCAGGCCCAGATCGAGGGTGTGGATTTCATCGTCGCCAACACTGACGCGCAGGCGCTGAACAGTTCGATCGCCGAAAATCGCATTCAACTGGGCCCCGATATCACCCAGGGCCTGGGTGCAGGCTCGCGGCCTGAAGTGGGCCGCGCCGCCGCCGAAGAGACGATCGAAGAGATCGATCGTCTGCTCGAAGGCGTCCACATGGTGTTCATCGCGGCCGGCATGGGCGGCGGCACCGGCACCGGCGCGGCACCGATCATCGCCAAGGCCGCGCGTGACAAGGGCGTGCTGACCGTGGGCGTGGTCACCAAGCCGTTCATGTTCGAAGGCACGCGCCGCATGCGCTCCGCCGAAACCGGCATCGACGAACTGCAGAAGCATGTCGACACTCTGATCGTCATCCCCAACCAGAACCTGTTCCTGGTCGCCAAGGCGGACACCACCTTCAAGGAGGCTTTCGGGCTGGCTGACGAGGTGCTGCAGCAGGGCGTGCGCTCGATCACCGACCTGATGGTGATGCCGGGTCTCATCAACCTCGACTTTGCTGACGTGCGCTCGGTCATGGGTGAAATGGGCAAGGCGATGATGGGCACGGGTGAGGGCGAAGGCCCCAACCGTGCGCTCGAGGCCGCTGAACGCGCCATCGCCAATCCGCTGCTCGATGGCGTATCGATGCAAGGTGCCAAGGGCGTGATCATCTCGATCATCGGCGGCGACGACATGAAGCTGCTGGAAGTGGATGAGGCCGCCAACCACATCCGTGAACTGGTCGATAGCGACGCGAACATCATCTGGGGTTCCGCGTTCAATCCTGACCTGCAGGGCAAGATTCGCGTGTCGGTGGTCGCCACCGGTATAGAGCAATCGGCCGAGCAGGCCGAGATCGCCTCGCGCCCGATGAACTTGGGCAGTTCGCGCGGACCGGTTCGCCCCGCCGCGGCACCTTCCGCTGAGCGTGCGCCTGTGCCCTCGTTCGCGCCACCAGCGGCCTCGCAGGCCGCGCCCGAGCCTTTCGATCTTGGCCAGGACGCCGAAGTCGCCGAGGATGACAGCGCGTTCGATCTGGGCGGTGCCGAGGAACTGTCTCCGGAAGAAACGGCGGCCACACCTGCGCAGCTTCAGCCTTATGGTGACGGCGCTGCGGCGCCGGCTCCCGCGCAACGCGGCACCCGTCAGGACGAACTCGACCTTCAGGCCGACGCCGCCGAGCCGGTCTCGCCGATGCGCCGCCGCACGTTCCTGTCGGAGTCCGCCCCAGCGGCAGCTGCTCCGGCCCCTGCGGCCAAGCCCGCTGCGGCGGCTCCGGCGCAGCGTCCGGCATCGACCGGCAGCACTTTGTTTGAGCGTATGTCGAACCTTTCGCGCGGTTCGCGTCCAGCGCCGAGCGAAAACCCGGACGACGATGATAGCGGCTCTATCGCGATCCCGCGTTTCCTGGGTCGACAGAACAACCAGTAAGCCCATGGGCAGGAACGGTTTTCGTGATCGTTCCTGCCGGGTTAAGCTTATGATGGGTAGGGGCTGGCTGATGCGATCGGCCAGGATGAACTGTGGGTAGTTTGGATATGAGGCACCGCCTTTTAGGCTGGTTGGCCGGTGTAGCTGGTGTTGCCCTGGCGGCCAGCGCTGGCTCCGCCGTGGCCCAGTCCGTCCCAACGGTTTCCCGGCCCGTCGTCCAACGCCCGCCCAGCGCCGCCTCCCAGCGATTGAGCGCGGCATTGGCCCGTATAGCGCGTGATCCACGCGATTACATGGCCTTGGTGGACGCCGGCGATGCCGCCAATTCGCTTGGCGATCCGGAAGCGGCCGTGGGCTTTTACACCCGCGCCGATGCCATCTCCCCCAACAATGCCCGGATAAAAGCGGGAATGGCCCGTGCTTTGGTGCTGCAGGGCGATCCCATTAAGGCGATCCCCTTATTCGCCGCCGCCGAAGCGGGTGGTGCCGGTGTCGACGTCACGTCCGACCGGGGCCTTGCCTATGATCTGGTCGGTGACCCAATTACCGCACAGCGCTATTACCGCGCAGCGCTGACCCGAAACGCCGACGATGAAACCCGCCGTCGGCTGGGGGTGAGCCTGGCGATCACCGGTGATACCGCCGGTTCGGAAGTCATGCTGATGCCGCTGCTGCGCGAGCAGGACAAACCCGGCTGGCGATCCCACGCCTTTGCGCTCGCGATCGAGGGTAAGACCAAAGAAGCGGTCGATACCGTCAACGCGATTCTTCCGGGTCCCCTGGCGCAAAGCGTTACGCCATACCTGCGATACATGCCCCGGCTGACACGGGCGCAGCAGGCAGCGGCTGCCAATCTGGGCAAGTTTCCCCGCGCGTCAGAGATCGGTCGCGATGATCCCGCCATTGCTGCCTATGCCGCTTCGGCAACGCGAATGGCTTCCGCGGATGCGGGCCTGATCCCCCGGGGCCAGCAGCTGGGAAGCGGCGCACGGAGCGTGCCGGCAGCGCCGCCGTTGACCCGATCGCAACGCCGCGCGCAAGAGAAGGCCGCGCAATTGGCTCGCGCCTCGTCAGCGGCGGCATCGCGCGTTGCACCACCCGATCCGCAGCCTGCGATCAGCCAGAGCAGTGACGGCGAGCTGCCAGCGATCGGCGGCGGCGGTCGCGGAACGCTGGCCATGAACGATGCCAGCCGCCCGACAGTCCAGACGACCACCTCGCGTCAGCCGCTGACACCGGCACCGTCGCCTGCTCCATCTGCCAGCTACGCGCGCCGCGAAACGACGGTTGAGCGCGCCGCTGTGCCGGCTGCTAACCAGAATTACGGCGCGATAGCGGGCACCGGGGCCGCGACGGTGCGAAGCGGATCGATCGTGCTTCCCGGGGCGGTAAGCGCTTCACCGGCGGCAAACCCGGGCAGCGCCGCTCTTGCCAGCGCGCAACCGCAAGTGCCGGGCCGTTCATCCGTCCCCACGACACCGCCAGCTGCTCCGGCATCGCCAGCCTTGGCTTCGGGTTTTTCTGCAGCACCGACCCCGCCTCCCACTGCTACGGCGAACACGGCGCCAGTCCCAGGCTTCGACCTGGCGCGCCTTGCCCCCACGGCAGGTCCCAGCGCCTCAGGCACCAGCACGCCGCCGCCAGCAGCGGGCGAAACCCCGCCCGATCCCGTATCTCTGGAAAAGATCTTTGCCGATCTCGGGTCACCGAGCCGGGCTGCTGCTCCGGTTTCAGGCGCAGTGGACATTCGCGCCATCGTACCGGCTAAGGATGTCCCGGTGCGTGAGCCTGAAGTCGTAGCCTCCGAGGCGCCGGCTCTGGCCAAGGCCGCCACTGCAAAGCCGGGCTCCAGGAAGGCGGCCGAAGCCAAGCTCGCGGATGCAGGCGCAACCGATACCAAGGCTGCGCCGCTGAAGGACGCCAAGCTCGATCCCAAGAAGACCAAGGCCGACGCCAAGAAAACCGAGGCGAAAAAGGCTGAGGACAAGAAAAAGGCCGATGCCGAGAAGCAGCTCAAGAGCAACCCGAGCCGCACTTGGGTGCAGATCGGCGTGGGCCGTAGCATGGATGCGATCGCCTTTGACTGGCGGCGGTTCGTGAAGGAAAATCCGGCTCTGCTGAAAGGCCGCAAGGCATCGACAAACGATATGGGCCGCACCAATCGTATCCTCGTCGGCCCGTTCGAGACGCAAAAGGCGGCATCGGCTTTCGTGGCACAGGCGAAGAAGGCCGATTTTGCCGGGGCGTTCGTGTGGTCCAGCACCGCCGGACAGGTGGTAGAGCCACTCGGCGCAAAATAAGGTAAGCGGACTTTTACCGGCTTATCCACACGCTGTTCACAGACTTGTCGAGTTTTGCGCAGGTCATTGAACCGCGACGATTGTGCGCAGGGCCGGTGAGGCCGCAATCGATACACGTCATGGAGGCGTGATGTCTGGGATTATGAGAAGCGTTGGAGACGACATCGAGCGGGAAGAAGACGCCGCACCGGTGGAAATGCTGGCCGCGCTGTTCGAGGCGCGAGATTGGCCGCACGAGTACACGGGCGAGGACGAAATCTCTGCCGAGGTGAAGGGCAGTTGGGCCACCTATCAGTTCCAGGCGATCTGGCGCGCGGAAGATCGCGTCGTGCAACTGCTGTGTCTGCCGGAAATCCGCGTCCCGGAGCCGAAGCGCGCCGCGATGCATGAGGCGCTGACGCTGATCAATGAGCAGCTGTGGGTCGGCCACTTCGATATGTGGTCCAGCGGCGGTGTCGTGCTCTATCGCCATGGCCTGATGCTGGGCGAGGACGGACTGCTCGGCCCGGCGCAGGCGCAGACCGTGGTGGAAGCGGCGATCGATGAGTGCGATCGCTTCTATCCGGTGTTCCAGTTCATCCTGTGGGGCGACAAGACGCCGACCGAAGCGCTGGCGGCCGCGATGGTCGACGCTGCCGGCGAAGCTTGAGGGCAAAGGCGCAAATGGCGAAGTTCGACACGATCCTCATCGTCGGCTGTGGCAACATGGGCGGCGCGATGCTGCAGGGCTGGCTGGCCGGGGGCGTCGATCCGGCGCGCGTGACCATCATGGACCCGGGCATGAGCGCCGCGCCGGACGGCGTGACCCTGGTTCGCGATGTGCCGGATGCCGCGTTCGATGTCGTCCTGCTGGGGGTGAAGCCCCAATTGCTGGGTGCGGTTGCCCCACAAGTGGAGAAACTGATCGGGCCGCAAACGACCTTGCTGTCCATCCTGGCCGGCGTGGAATTGGCGACGCTGTCGGCACGCTTCCCGCGCGCTGGCGGGATCGTGCGGATCATGCCCAACCTGGCCGCCGCGATTGGCCGATCGCCGCTGGCGCTGTCCGGCCATGGGCTGGACGATGCGGCTCAGGCCGAAGTGACGGCGCTGCTGGCTCCTTTGGGCACGCCGGAGTGGCTGGCGAAAGAGGGCCTGTTCGATGCGGTGACGGCATTGGCCGGATGCGGTCCGGCCTTCGTCTATCGTTTCATCGATGCGTTGGCGGCAGGGGCGGTGGCCTTGGGTATAGCCGAGGATCAGGCGCAACGACTGGCTCTCGCCACGGCGGAGGGGTCGGCGCTGCTGGCGGCGGCATCGCCCCACGGTCCGGGCGAACTGGCGCGCCGCGTGGCGAGCCCTGGTGGTGCGACTCAGGCCGGGCTGGATGTGCTCGACGATCAGGCCGCGCTGTCAAAGGTGGTGGCGGCGGCCATGGCGGCGGCGGAGCGGCGCTCCGCTGAAATGGGTGCGGCGGCACGCGGTGGCTGACACACTTCGTTACGCGATAGGCAACTCTCTCCTCCTTGAATTGTTGATCCTGGCGAGCGATATTCGCTGATGTCCGGAAACCATCGCATTGGGCGGTGCCGGAAAGGAGTTTGAAATGGCTAACTGGAACGACCCCCAGCCCCGTTCGGGCTTAGGTGCGTCCCCGAGCCTGGGTGGCCGTACCGGCACGCGTGTCGGCTACGACGCCGGCCTGCGTCGGCACATGCTGTCGATCTACAATTACATGGCTTCCGGCGTGCTGCTTTCGGGCGTCGTGGCGTTGCTGTTCGCGCAGTCTGGCATGGCGGCTCAAGTGCTGACCACGCCGCTTCGCTGGGTCATCATGCTGGCTCCGCTTGGCTTCGTCATGGCGATGAGCTTTGGCGTGAACAAAATGCGCACCTCCACGTTGCAGTTGCTGTTCTGGGGCTTCGCAATCGTGATGGGCCTCTCGCTCTCGTCGATCTTCCTGGTGTTCACCGGCGCGTCGATCGCGACCACCTTCTTTGCGACGGCGGGTGCGTTCGCAGGTCTTAGCCTGGTGGGCTACACCACGAAGAAGGACTTGTCGGGCATGGGCTCCTTCATGATCATGGGCTTGATCGGCATCATGATTGCTATGGTGATCAACCTGTTCGTGCAGTCCAGCGCGCTGCAGATGGGCATCTCGATCCTGGGCGTGCTGATCTTCGCGGGCCTCACCGCCTACGACACGCAGCGCCTGAAGCAGGAATACTACGTCCTGGCCGGTACGGAGTTTGCCGGCAAGGCGATCGTGATGGGCGCACTCAGCCTCTATCTTGATTTCATCAACATGTTCCAGTTCCTGCTTAGCTTCATGGGTCAGCGGGACTGATCGGAAGGCGGTCGGCCCATCCGGGCTGAAATCTTCCACAGGTGAATGGCAATGCCCGGCGCGACTGCTTCGTGCCGGGCATTTGCTTTGTCGGCTGAACCGGTTAGATGGGTTTTCTCGAGATAATTGAAGAGGGTCGGGTGACGGCTGCGAACATCAGGGGGTCTATCCCTACTCCGCTTAAGCTGATCCCGTTGGTGGTGATCAGCCTGATGGCTGGTTGCGCCAAGAAGGTTCCGCCGCCACCGCCGCCGCCGGTCGTGGTGATCCCGCCCCAGCCGCAACCGCCGATGGGAGCGCAAGAGAACATGCGCATTCCCGAAGCGGCTCCTGACGGCACGCGCAAGACGGTGAATTCCAGCGTTTCCACCGCTCAGGCGGTATGGAACCTGCGCTCGGCATATAACGTGGCTGCGCTCAATTGCGTGGATGCCAAGTACAATCCCGTACTGGAAGGCTACAAGTCTTTCCTCAAGGTGCATGATAAGTCGCTCGACAAGGCCGATGCGGAGCTGAAGAAGAATTTCAACGGCGCATTCGGCAAGAGCGGCACGCGTGAGCGTGAGACCTACCAGACCCAGGTCTACAACTTCTTCTCGGTGCCCCCGGTGAAGGCCAGCTTCTGCGATGCGGCCATGCAACTGGCCACGGAGATCGCGGTGCTCCCGGCCGGTCAGTTGGAGGCTTACGCACCCATGGGCCTCTCCAAGTTCGAAGCACCGTTCATGGCGTTCTTCAACGCCTACGATCAGTATCGCGCAGACTTGGCGGCATGGCAGGCCAAGTACGGCGGCATAGTAGTGGTCGCACCCAACCAGGCGCAGAACTCTGCCGGTCCGTCCGCTGGAGCAGTGTCCGGCGTTTCCACCGGGACCGTTGCCCGCCCGCAGTAAGGTGGCGGTGGTTCGGGGGCAATTTAGCTCTTCCCTTGATGCGGTCCCTTCGCTAACGGGGCCGCTCGTGATGCGAGCGTACCCGCATCGCGCAATTGCTGGAACGGGGCCGTAGCTCAGCTGGGAGAGCGCGTCGTTCGCAATGACGAGGTCAGGGGTTCGATCCCCCTCGGCTCCACCAGTGATTGAATTTGTCGTATGACGGCCGCACAACGTGCGGCCGTTCGCGTTTGCCGGGCCGTGCCGCTCAGCGCAGAACACACCGGACTGAACCGCCATGCATTTTCTCGATCAAGCCAAAATCTATATCCGCTCAGGCGGCGGTGGCCCGGGTGCGGTCAGCTTCCGGCGTGAGAAGTACGTCGAGTATGGCGGGCCTGATGGCGGCGACGGCGGCAAGGGCGCGGATATCGTGTTCGAGGCGGTGGCCGGGCTCAATACGCTGATCGACTTTCGCTACACCCAGCACTTCAAGGCCCCGCGCGGCGGCCATGGCATGGGCAAGGATCGCAAGGGCGCGCAAGGCAAGGACTTGGTGATCAAGGTGCCGGTGGGCACGCAGATCATCGCCGACGACGAAGATCGCGACACGGTTCTGGCCGACCTGACTGAAGCCGGACAGCGCGTGGTGCTGTTCGAAGGAGGCCTGGGTGGTCGCGGCAACGCCTCGTACAAGACCAGCACCAACCGCGCGCCGCGCCAGCATCAGCCGGGTCTGCCGGGTCAGGAAGCCTACGTATGGCTGCGACTGAAGCTGCTGGCCGATGTCGGTCTGGTCGGGCTGCCCAACGCGGGCAAATCCACCTTCATCAACCAGCTTACCAACACGCACGCCAAGGTGGGCGCGTATCCCTTCACCACTCTGCACCCGCAACTGGGCGTGGTGCGCCACAAAAACCGCGAGTTCGTGCTGGCCGACATTCCCGGCCTGATCGCCGGCGCGGCTGACGGCGCAGGCATCGGCGATCGCTTCCTGGGTCATATCGAGCGTTGCCGGGTTTTGATCCATCTGATCGACATCGCCGGCACAGACCCTGCCGAAGCGATGCAGGTGGTCGAGGAAGAACTGGCCGCGTACGGCGAAGGTCTCGATGAAAAGCCACGCCTGATCGTGCTCAACAAGATCGACCTGGCCGATTCCGAGCTGGCGGCCGGTTTTGCCGCCGAACTGCAAGAGGCCGGCGCCGAGCAAGTCTTCGCCATTTCCGGCGCGACGGGAGCGGGCATGGATGCGCTGCTGGACGCGGTGATCTCGCATCTGCCTGCCGCCACTGCCACGGAACGACCGCAGGGCGAGCAGGAAGAGGTGGATCAGGAGCCCTGGTCCCCGCTCTGACCTACCCGCGCTGATGGCTCCCGCCCTGGAGGCTGTTGCCGCAGCGCTCGGGTTTGTCCCCATCGGCATCGATATGCCGTGCCGTGCGTGCCATGCCCCGCGCTTCCCATCGCGGGTGGTTTTGCCTAGAGGCTGACGCTCTCATGACGATCGCCAGCTTATCCGACTTGTCCGACAACACGCGCTGCCCGCTGCTGGTGGTCAAAGTCGGCTCGGCGCTGCTTGTGGGGCGCGAAGGCGTGCGGCGAGAGTGGCTGCAGGAACTGGTCAGTGAAGTCGCCGCGGCGCGCGGGCGTGGGCAGCGGATCATCGTCGTCTCGTCCGGCGCGATTGCCCTAGGCGCGTCGCGGCTGGGGCTGGAGACGGGCGGACGCGGCAGCCTTGCCGATGCGCAGGCCGCCGCCGCCGTCGGCCCGATCGCGCTGTCCGGGCTCTGGGCCGAATTGCTGGGCGGCCATGGCCTGACGGCGGCGCAAATCCTGCTGACGCTGGACGATCTGGAAGATCGCCGCCGCTATCTAAACGTTACCGCCACGCTGGCGCGGCTTCTGGATGCGGGCGCTGTGCCGGTGATCAACGAGAACGACTCGGTCGCCACGCAGGAAATCCGCTTTGGGGACAACGATCGGCTGGCGGCACGGGTGGCGCAAGCGGCCCAGGCCAGCGCGGTCCTGCTGCTGTCCGACGTGGACGGGCTCTACACCCGCAATCCCAAGGAGCCGGGGGCGGAGCGCATCGCCGAAGTGGACGGCATCACGCCCGAAATCCACGCGATGGCAAGCCGCGAATCGGCGTCGGGCATGGGCTCGGGCGGAATGACCTCCAAGTTGCAGGCGGCCGAGATCGCGGAACTGGCGGGCATCGCCTTGGTCATCGGCAACGGTACGCATGCCCAACCGATCGCGCGGGTGACGCAACAGGGTATCGGGACGCTGTTCCGCGCCCATCGCCGCTCCGGCGCGCGCAAGGCCTGGCTGGGCGGGCGTTTGCGGTTGAAGGGCGAACTGCACGTCGATGCGGGCGCGGCGGCGGCTCTTTCGCGCGGGTCTAGTCTGCTGGCGAAGGGCGTGACTCGCGTCGATGGCCTGTTCGAGCGTGGCGATCCCGTGGCGATCTGCGCGCCCGAGGGCCGGGTGATCGCGCATGGCTTGGCTGAGTATGACGCCGCCGAATGCACGCGGTTGCAGGGGCGGCACAGCAGCGAACATGCCGAACTGCTGGGCTACGCGCCGCGCTCTGCCGTGATTCATCGCGACCAGTTGGTCTTGAAGTGATCGTCGCGCTGACGGGTGGCACCGGCTTTGTCGGCCGGGCGGTGCTGGAGTGCCTGCTGGATGCGGGCCATGAGGTGTCCGCGCTTGCCCGCTCTATCCAGGTGCCACTGGCGGGCGTGGAGTGGGTGCAGGGCGATTTGTCCAACCGGGAGGCTCTGGCCGAGCTGGTGCGCGGCGTGGATGCGGTGATCCACGTAGCGGGGGTGGTGAATGCGGCTGAGCCCCAGGGCTTTGTCACCGGCAATGTCCATGGCACGCTCAGCCTGGTGGAAGCCGCGCGGGACGAGGGCGTGCCACGTTTCGTGCATGTCTCCTCGCTGTCGGCGCGGGAGCCGGGGTTGTCGGCCTATGGTGCCTCCAAGGCGCGCGGTGAGACGGTGGTGAAGGCCAGCCTGCTCGATTGGACCATCGTGCGCCCGCCCGCGATCTACGGCCCGCGTGACAAGGAGATGTTCGAGCTGTTCCGCGCCGCCCGCTGGGGCGTGGTGCCGGTACCTCGCGACGGGCGCGCCTCGATTATTCATGTCGAGGATCTGGCACGCCTGCTGGTGGCGTTGCTACCAGGTAGTGATGATGTGCGTGGCCAGACCGTGGAGCCTGACGACGGGCGGCCGGGTGGCTGGGAGCATCGCGAGCTGGCACTGGCGATCGGCTGGGCAGTGGGGCGGCGCCCTCGCGTGCTGGGGCTTTCGCCCGCGGCCTTGCGCCGCGCGGCGGGAGTGGATGGCTTCCTGCGTGGCAAGGCCGCCAAGATGACGCCGGACCGGGCGGGCTATCTCAGTCATCCCGATTGGACCGGGCACGCCGATGCGCAAGTGCCGGGCCATATCTGGGAGCCCAAGATCGAGACGCGTGGCGGGCTGAAAACCACGGCGGAATGGTATCAGGAGCAAGGCTGGCTTTAGCTGCTGACCTTTGGATTTTAATCAGGCGAACGATCGATTTCTGGTCCGTTCGTGTCGAGCCCCGTTCGTGTCGAGCGAAGTCGAGACACGGCAGCACTGCGCCAGCGCGTCTCGACTACGCTCGACACGAACGGGGAGGACGCAAGACGTTGGCCGGGGGAAGCGGTTAGCTTCCCTCCCCATCCTCCGCCGGATCATCGCTTTCCGCCTCCGCTGGTGCTGATCCGGCTTTTTCCGCTGCCAGCTTGGTCATCGTCACATAGTCCAGCTTGCCCGTGCCCAGCACCGGCAGCGCATCGACTACGCGCACGTCGCGCGGCAGCATCAGTTCGGTGACGCCATTGGCCTTGCCCCAGCTGAGCAGCGCCTTGCCCTCCGCGCCCTTGGCGGTGGTGAACAAAACGAGCTGTTCGCCCTTCTTGGGATCTGGCCGGGTGACGACCGCGTTTTCCGCGTCGGGGAAGACCTTGGCCGCGTAACCTTCCACGGCTGGCAGCGAGACCATCTCCCCGCCGATCTTCGCAAACCGCTTTGCGCGGCCCTTGATGGCGATGAAGCCTTCATCGTCGATGGTGACGATATCGCCGGTATCGTGCCAGCCGCCTTCGGGCGGTTGCAATGTTCCGGGATCGCTGGCGAGCAGATAACCTGCCATCACGTTCGGGCCGCGGATGAACAGGCGGCCGCCTTCGTCGATGCCTTCGACCGGTTCCAGTTTCTGGTCGATGGCCGGGAGCAGGCGGCCCACTGTGCCCGCCTTGAAGTGCATCGGCGTGTTGACCGCGATCACCGGTCCGGCCTCGGTCGCGCCGTAGCCTTCCAGGATGCGCAGGCCGAACTTGTCGGCATAGGCCTTGCGCGTTTCGTCGCGCACCCGCTCGGCGCCGGCGAAGATGTAGCGCAGCGAGTAGAAGTCATAGCTGTGCGCCATGCGGGCATAGCCGGCCAGAAAGGTATCGGTGCCGAACATGATCGTGGCATTGGCGTCATAGGCCAGCGCGGGCACGATGCGGTAATGCAGCGGGCTGGGGTAGAGCACGGTCTTCACGCCGTTGAACAGCGGCAGCAGTGTGCCGCCGGTCAAGCCGAAGGAGTGGAACACCGGCAGCGCATTCAGCACGATGTCTGCGGGGTTGAAGTCCACGCGCGCGGCCAACTGCGCGCAGTTGGACAAGAGGTTACGGTGAGTCAGGACGACACCCTTGGGCGTGCCTTCGGAGCCACTGGTGAACAGCACCACCGCCGGTGCTTCGGGCGAGATGCGCCGCGCCTTGTGGCGGTTTGCCGCGCCCAGCTTGGTCAGGAGCTTCCACAGCTTGGCCCCGGTGCCGATCCGCTTGGCGACATCCTCCAGATAGACGATCCGGCGGCCGTCTGCCTCCAGCGCGCTGACGATCTCGCCCAGCTTGGCCTGATCGACGAAAGCGTGGGCGGTGACGACGGTGCGGATGCAGGCCGTTTCACAAGCGGAGAGCAGGTTGGCCTGCCCCGCGGTGAAGTTCAGCATCGCGGGTACGCGCCCTTCGGCTTGCAGCCCGAAGAAGGCGACCGCCACGCCCGCCACATTGGGCAGCAGCACACCCACGTTCTCGGCGGGGCGGGTGCCATAGGCCAGTTGCTCACCCAGCAGTTCCGAGGCGAGGATCAGGCGATCGTAGCTCAGCGGCTCGCGCTTGGTATCCTCGACGACGGCGGAGCCGCCGCCGTGCAGGTGCCGCGCCTCGCACAGGGCTGCGAACAGGGTGCTGTCCGTGTGCGAGGTGTCGAAGATCATCGTGCTCATGACATCGTAGAGCTGGCGACCCGCCGTGGCGCGACGCTGGCGCGCGGACATCTCGCCCTCGATCTCGAAGCGGCGCGGGGGCAGCACGGTGATGCTGATCTTGGGGAAAAGGCGCGTGCGGACTTTGCCCTTCAAGTGCGAGAAAGGCGTGAATTGCGGGCCGTCCAGGCGCACCGGCACGATCGGCGCGTGGGCCTTGTCCGCCACCATGCCAGGGCCGTCAAACACCTTCATCAGGGCGCCCGTCACAGTGATGCGGCCTTCGGGGAAGATCACCAGCGTCTTGCCCTCCTTCACCGCGCGCACCATCGCCTTGGCGGCCATGGGGTTGGTGGGATCGACCGGAAAGGCCTCGAACAGCTTGAGGAACGGCTTCACCCACCACGCCTTGGCGATCTGGGTGTTGATCGCGAAAGTCGGCTTGCCCGGCAGGAACGCGCCCAGCAGCACGCCGTCCAGCAGGCTGAGGTGATTGACCACCACGACGGCGGGGGTGCCCTCTGCCGGCATGTTATCAGCGCCGTTCACTTCGACCCGGTACAGCGCCTTCAGCACCCATCGCACCACGCTCTTGAACACCGTCTCGGGCAGCAGCCACACGCTGATCAGCGCGACCGCGAGCGTGGCGAAACCCAGCGTGCCGATGACGCCGGGAATATCCACGCCGCTCGCCACCAGGCCTGCCGCGACTGCGACGACCAGGACGTTGACCGCCGCGTTCACGATGTTGTTGGCCGCGATCACTTGCGAGCGTTGCTCGGGCGCGGTCCAGACCTGCAGGATCGCATAGAGCGGCACGATGAACATGCCACCGGCAAAGGCGATCACGAAGATGTCGGCCAGAACGCGCCAGGAGCCGGGATTGGCGACAAATTCGGCCACCTTCGCACCGTTCACTTGCGGCTGGAAGGCGTGGGAGGAGAGCCACAGGTCGATCATGCCCGCCGCCATCAGCAGCGCACTGACAGGCACATAGCGAGCGGATACCTCGCCCTTGAGCAGGCGGTTCACGGCCACCGAGCCCAGCGCCACACCCACCGAGAACACCGCCAGCAGCAGATTGACGACATGCTGCGAGCCCGAAAACTGCCCGGAAACCAGCGGCGCCAGCTCGATCGTCAGCACCGCGCCAGCACTGAAGAACCAGCTGATCCCCAGGATCGCCAGCCACACCCCGCGACCATTGTGTGCGGCTTTCAGGATGTTCCAGGTGCCACGCGTGATGTTGAGGTCGATCGGCGCCCGCTCTCCCGCAGTGGGCGGGGCGGCGGGAACGGCGAAGCTCATGGCCAGACCAAGCGTGGCCAGACCCACGGCGACGAGGCCCGCCTCCCACGCGGGGATGAAGCCCGCCAGCAGTTGCCCGCCCAGGATCGCCAGGAAGGTGCCGCCTTCTACCAGGCCGGTGCCGCCCATGATCTCGTTAGAATGCAGGTGCTGGGGCAGGATCGAGTATTTCACCGGGCCGAACACGGTGGAATGCACGCCCATGCCGAACAGGCACGCTAGCAGCAGCGGGATCGACTGGAACCAGAAGCCGGCCAGGGCGAACGCCATGATCACGATTTCGGCCGTCTTCACCAGCCGGACAAGGCGGGCCTTGTCCATCCGGTCCGCCAGCTGGCCGGCGATCGAGGAGAACAGGAAGTAGGGCAGGATGAAAAGGCCGGTCGATATCAGGCCCAGCTGGCCCGCCTTGTCCGGATCGCCCTTGTAGATCGTGAAGCTGGCCAGGAACACCAGCGCGTATTTCAGCAGGTTGTCATTAAAGGCGCCCAGGAACTGGACGGCGAACATCGGGCCGAGCCGGCGTTTGCCGAGAAGCGAAAGATCGGGTGCTGACAAACGCTTACTCCTGCAACGCGAGGCCCCGCCGTCCGTTGGGACCCGGCAGGGCACTTAGCCTGAATTGTCTTCAGGAATGCTTTCGTATGCGGGCAAACGCAGATGGGCAATGAAGTCATCCACGAATTGGACGATCTCTGCATCGGTGGGCAGCTCCGGCCGGGTGAGGGCATGGGTGCGATAGCCGGTCATCGCCCCGTTGATGATTCGTGCCAGAACCGCGGCCTCGGCAGGGTCCATGCGAGTGGCGAGGAAGGCCGTCATCTGCCGCTGGGACCGCGCGGGGGCGCGATCATGGAAGACGTGCCTGATCTCGGGGAAGCGGCGTCCTTCGGCGATGATGAGGCTGAACAAGCTGATCGCATCGGGCGTCAGCAGTTTTCGGGCCAACCGGACGCAATGATCTCGCAGCCCTTCGATGGTGAACTCAT
>NZ_CAXYKL010000066.1:0-17145 GCF_964277725.1 uncultured Novosphingobium sp.
TGCGCGTGGTGATCTGGAGCGAAGGCGCGCGTTGATGCATGGGCTGGCCGGTAGCACGGCAGATCTCTGGGCGACGATCGCGTTGGTGCTGCACGTCAGCGGCGCGATCGGCGCGGCGACGTTGGCATCCTGGTTGAAGCCCCGCTTCGGCCGGCTGGGCAAGGCTGGCCATGCGACCTCGTTCGCCTTGGTGGTAACGGCGCTGTGGTCCCTGGCCGAAGCCCTCGAACTACGCGGCAGCACGGGCGCGACCGTGCTGGAGGCGATTCGCAACCTATCGTGGTTGCTGGTGGTCTACCGCTTGTTTGCCGACGATGGGCGGCATGACAGCCTGGCCCCGATCCGGCCCGTGCTGTTCTCGCTCGTCTTCGTGGAGTTGTTGCTGCTGGGCGTCGACCTCGGGGTCGCCTGGATCGCAGCCGATCCGGGCTTGGAAAGCCTCGCTCTTGGCCTGGAAGTGATGCTGCGCCTGCTGGTGACGGTCGGGGCGCTGGTGCTGGTGCACAATCTCTATGGCGGCGCCTCACCCGACGCCCGCATGGCGCTGCGCTGGCCCGCCGCCGCCTTGGCGAGCTTGTGGATCTTTGAGCTGAACCTCTACACCGTCGCCTATCTCTCCGGAGCCTGGCCGCGTGAGATCGCCGCCCTGCGCGGCCTGGCGACGATCGCGCTGGTTGGTTTGCTGGGGGTGGGCGCGACTCATGGGCGGGAGGCCCTGCGCCTGCGGCCCTCGCGCGCGGTGACCTTCCAGACGTTCTCGTTGCTGCTGATCGGGCTGTACCTGGTGGCGATGGTCGTGATCGCGCAGTCCCTGGCCTACATGGGCGGCAATTTCGCCCAATTGATCGAGCTGATTTTCGTCACCGTGGCGATGGCGGTGGCCTTGCTCGTCCTGCCGTCCCGTCGGTTGCGCAGTTGGCTGAAGGTGACGGTCAGCAAGCACTTGTTCCAACACCGCTATGACTATCGCGAAGAGTGGCTGCGCTTCACTCGAACGATTGGCGGCGTCGGCCCCGAAGCGCCGCCTCTGGGGGAGCGGGTCATCCAGGCGCTGGCCGATGTCACCAGCAGCCCCGCTGGCCTGCTGCTCATGTGCGATGAGGAGGACGGCCCCGCACTGGCGGCCCGGTGGAACTGGGCCAGCATTGATGGCACGGGCAATCTCGGGTCCGACCTCGCCGCTTTTCTGGAGCGCGAGAGCTTCATCGCCGACCTGGATGAGATGCGCAGCGGCAGTCATGTCGATAATGACGACGAGCGCGAAGCTCCAGCCCTGCCAGCTTGGCTGCGGGACGATACCCGGGCATGGGCGCTGGTGCCGCTGATCCACTACGATCGACTCGTCGCCGTTGTCGTACTGGCTCGGCCGTTGATGACGCGCAAGCTGGACTGGGAAGACTTCGATCTGCTGCGCGTGATCGGCCAACAATTGGCGAGCTATCTGGCCGAGCATGCCAGCCAAGAAGCCTTGGCCGAAGCCGGGCGGTTCGACGATTTCAACCGGCGCATCGCCTTCGTGATGCACGACATCAAAAACCTTGCCAGCCAGTTCAGCTTGCTGGCCCGCAATGCCGAGCTTCATGCCGAGAAGAAGGCGTTCCGGGATGACATGATCGTCACCTTGCGCAGCTCTTCCGAGAAGTTGAACGCCTTGATCTCCCGCCTGTCCCGCTATGGCAGCGGTGGCGTCGATCGGATCGAGGGTATCCGCGCCGACGAGGTGGCGCGGGCCGTTATCGCGCGCTTCAACGGCAATCGCCAGGTCCGGCTGACCGAGTGTGAGCCGCTGCGCGCCATCGCCAGCCGACACTCGCTGGAGCAGGTGCTGGTGCATCTGGTGCAGAACGGCCTCGACGCCAGCGGGCCGCGGAGCACGGTTTTCCTGTCGGTTGTCGCCGAGGGGGCGGACGCGCGGTTCGAAGTGATCGATTCGGGCAGCGGGATGTCGCCCGAATTCATCCGCAGCCGCCTGTTCAAGCCGTTCGTCTCCACCAAGAGTGGAGGCTTTGGCATCGGCGCATTCGAAGCGCGCGAACTGGTGCGGGCGATGCGGGGCCGGCTGGACGTCGAATCGCGCGAAGGTATCGGCTCACGCTTCATCGTGCGCGTGCCGCTCCAGACCGGCGCCATCGGCGCGTCCCAGACACAAGAGGTTGCATGAGCAGCGAAAAGAGCGCGTCTTTGCCCAAGCTGCTGATCGTCGAGGACGATGCGGGGCTGCAGGCCCAGCTGAAGTGGTCTTACGAGGACTTCGAGGTTGTGGTGGCCGGCGATCGTGCTTCGGCACTGGCGCTGCT
Source organism: uncultured Novosphingobium sp. (assembly GCF_964277725.1). NCBI lineage: Bacteria > Pseudomonadati > Pseudomonadota > Alphaproteobacteria > Sphingomonadales > Sphingomonadaceae > Novosphingobium > uncultured Novosphingobium sp. Next base: position 2,298 of record NZ_CAXYKL010000066.1, read on the forward strand.
GCGGGCCGAAGCTCCCGATGTCGTCACGCTCGACCTTGGCCTGCCGCCAGACCCCGACGGCACCAGCGAGGGCTTTGCCGTGCTGGACGAGATCATGGCGCTAAAGCCGGACACCAAGGTGATCGTCGCCTCCGGGCACGGGGCCCGCGAAAGCGCGCTGCAGGCGATCGCCCATGGCGCTTATGATTTCTATCAAAAGCCGGTCGATATCGATGCCTTGGGGCTGATCGTCCGCCGCGCGCTCCAATTGCACAAGCTGGAGGAGGAAAACCGTCGCCTTGCCGCGCGTGTGGACAAGGAAGGCAAGGTGCTGGGCCGCCTGATCACCGGTGCGCCCGAGATGATGAAAGTGGCGCGTACGATCGAGCGAGTCGCAAACACCAAGGTCTCGGTGATGCTGCTGGGCGCCAGCGGCACCGGCAAGGAATTGCTGGCTCGCGGTCTGCACGAGGCGAGCGACCGGGCGGGGCGGGCGTTCGTGGCGATCAACTGCGCGGCGATCCCGGAGAACCTTCTCGAAAGCGAGCTGTTCGGACACGAAAAGGGCGCGTTCACCGGCGCGATCAAGACCACCGAGGGCAAGATCGAGCAGGCGGCGGGCGGCACTTTGTTCCTGGACGAAGTTGGCGACATCCCACTGCAATTGCAGGTAAAGCTGCTGCGTTTCCTGCAAGAGCGCGTGATCGAGCGGATCGGCTCGCGCAGTTCGATCCCGGTCGACACGCGGATCGTCTGCGCCACGCACCAGAACCTGGAGGCGATGATCGTCGAAGGGCGCTTTCGCGAGGATCTGTATTACCGGCTTGCCGAGATCGTGGTGCGCATTCCTTCGTTGGCTGAACGCCCCGGGGATGCCACGCTACTGGCTAAATCCTTCCTCCACCGCTTCGCCAAGGAGATGAACCCCAGCGTGCGTGGCTTCGCGGCCGATGCCCTGATCGCGATCGACAGTTGGGGCTGGCCCGGCAATGTGCGTGAACTGGAGAACCGCGTGAAGCGCGCTGTGATCATGGCGGATGAGAAACTGGTCCATGCCGCCGATCTCGATCTTGCCTCGCCGGATGAGCAGGCGCTTCAGGCGCTCAATCTGAAAGGCGCACGCGAACAGGCGGATCGCAAGGTGATACGCCATGCCCTCGCACGCAGCGAAGGCAATATTTCTAGCACCGCCAAGATGCTCGGGATCAGCCGCCCGACTTTGTATGATCTGCTGAAGCAATACGATCTGCACGGCTGAACGCGACGTTCAGACTTAACCGCTCACGTACCGCCGCTGCTCCCTCAGCGGCGATCCGCCCCTTCGTTCGAAAGCCACTCAGGCCTTCGGCTGATAGGTCTGCTCCGCGCTGGGAAAGCTGCGATCGCGCACTTCGCCCGCATAAGTCGCAGCCGTCGCGCTGATCATGCCCGCGATGTCGCCATAGCGCTTCACGAAGCGTGGCGTGCGTTCGAACATGCCCAGCATGTCCTCGGTCACCAGCACTTGCCCATCGCATTGCGCCGATGCGCCGATGCCGATCGTCGGGATCGACAGCGCCTGCGTTAAGGCGACGGCAATGGGTTCGACCACGCCTTCGATCACCACCGCGAAGGCGCCGGCCTGCGCCACCGCCTTGCCATCGGCGATAATCTTGGCTTCCTCCGCCTCGCTGCGGCCTCGCGCGGCGTAACCGCCGAGCGCATTCACTGCCTGCGGGGTCAGGCCGATATGCGCCATGACCGGAATTCCGCGCTGGGTGAGAAACGCGATCGTCTCGGCCATGGCGACGCCGCCTTCCAGCTTCACGCCCGCCGCGCCGGTTTCCGCCATAATGCGGCTCGCCGAGGTGAACGCCGCCTGCGGGCTGGCTTCATAGGAGCCGAACGGCATGTCGACGATCACGACCGAGTGATAGCTGCCACGCACTACGGCGGCGCCGTGCGTCACCATCATGTCCAGCGTAACGGGCAGGGTAGAGGGCAGCCCGTAGATCACCTGGCCCAGGGAATCGCCCACGAGCAGCAGATCGCAATGCGGGTCCAGCAACTGGGCCTGCCGCGCCGTGTATGCAGTTAGCATCACCAGGGGATCGGCCGTAACGCCCTCCACCTTGCGGCGTTGGATCGCGGGCACGGTCAGGCGCTTCATCGGTTGCGGAGTGGGGTTGGCGCGGCTGGTCGCGGTGTCGAGCTGGAATGTGGTAGACATCCGCGCCTTCTAGTCATCATGGACGCCGGACGCAAAGGCAGGGGACATATGCGCGATTGCGCTTGCCAAGCGCTTGGCACTCGCTAACTTTTCTATCAGCAGCGCGCATTTTTCTTGCGCCATAAATTTTCTGGGGGTCACCGCATGTTCGGTCGGGTAAAACCGTTGGATGCCATCTTGGCGACAGCGGAAAAGAAATCACTCCATCGATCGCTAGGCCCCGTGCAGCTGACGCTGCTGGGCGTGGGCGCGATCATCGGTACTGGCATCTTCGTGCTGACCGCAGCCGCCGCGCAGAAGGCAGGCCCTGGCATGATGTGGAGCTTCGCGATCGCCGGCTTCGTCTGCGCGGTGGCGGCATTATGCTATTCCGAGCTGGCAGCGATGGTGCCGGTTTCCGGCTCGGCCTACACCTACACATATGCTGTGGTGGGCGAGACTCTGGCCTGGATGGTGGGCTGGGCACTGATCCTGGAATACGCCGTCGCCGCCTCCGCCGTGTCGGTCGGGTGGTCCGGCTACTTCATGGGCCTGCTAAAAAGCCTGACCGGCTTTGAGTTACCGGCCGCGCTTTCCGCAGGGCCCGGATGGTCGCTGAGCGGGCCGGATTTCAGCCACGGCATCATCAACGTGCCCGCGATCGTCGTCGCGCTGTCCGTCACGCTGCTGCTGATGCGCGGGACCAAGGAAAGCGCCACCTTCAACGCCATTCTCGTCGCCATCAAGGTCGCAGCCCTCACCATGTTCGTCATCCTGACGATCCCAGCGATCAATGGCGAACATTTCGCACCGTTCACTCCCAACGGCTGGTTCGGCCCGGCCGGCACCAGCGGCCTTGGTGTCGTGGGTGCGGCGGCCTCGATCTTCTTTGCCTACGTTGGTTTCGATGCCGTCTCCACCGCGGCAGAGGAAACCAAGAACCCTCAGCGCAACGTACCGATCGGCCTGATCGGCAGCCTGGCGCTTTGCACGGTCTTCTACCTGCTCGTCGCGGCGGGCGCGATCGGTGCGATCGGCGCACAGCCGACTGCGCTGGGCGTCCAGCCCGGCTCTGCCGAATTCATGGCGCAATGCTCTGCCCTTCTGCAACAGGGCCAGACGCCTCTGGTCTGCTCCAACGAAGCGCTGGCCCATGTGCTGCGAGCGATCAATTACTCGTGGGCGGGCGATCTGATCGGTCTGGCCGCCAACCTCGCCCTGCCTTCGGTCATCCTGATGATGCTCTACGGTCAGACGCGCATCTTCTTCGTCATGGCACGCGATGGCCTGCTGCCGGAGAAACTGGCCACAGTGCATCCCAAGTGGAAGACACCGCACATCGTCACCATGATCACCGGCGTGTTCGTGGCCATCGCCGCCGCGCTTCTGCCGGTGGGTCAATTGGCGGACATTTCTAACTCGGGAACGCTGTTCGCCTTCTTCATGGTATCGTTGGCGGTGCTGATCCTGCGCGTACGCGATCCCAAGCGCGTCCGGCCATTCCGCACTCCGATCGTATGGGTCGTCGCGCCAATCTCCGCGCTGGGCTGCGTCGTACTGTTCTTCAACTTGCCGACAGAGGCCATGCTGGTCTTGCCAATCTGGGGCATCCTGGGCCTGGCGATCTACTTCGCCTATGGGTACCGCAAGAGCCACGTTGGCCGCGGCATTGTCGACACGCACGAGGATGATGCCGATATCCCGGCGCCTCCCGGCACTCTGAACTGACCGCTCGAATCGCGATCACCACGAACTTCCACTCGGGTGATTGCGTTCTTGCAATGTTCTGATTAATCCGTCGCTATGGCAAAACCAAAGCGACGATATGCATGCCAGGCCTGCGGCAGCGTTTCCAACCGTTGGCAGGGGCAGTGCGCCGATTGCGGTGAGTGGAACACGCTGGCTGAGGAGGCACCGCAAACGGTCTTCTCAGCCAAGCATGATTTGTCATCCGGCGGCCGTCCCATTCGGTTCGAAGCGTTGGATGCTCCCGGCGAAAAGCTGCAGCGGCGGACCAGCGGCCTTGGCGAGTTCGATCGCGCGCTGGGCGGCGGCCTGGTGCCCGGTTCCGCGATCCTGATGGGGGGTGATCCCGGCATCGGCAAGTCGACGCTGCTGCTGCAGGCCGCCGCCAACATCGCCAACTCCGCCGCGACCGCCGTTTACGTCAGCGGTGAGGAAGCGGCAGGACAAGTGCGCCTGCGGGCTGAGAGGCTGGGATTGTCGAGCGCGCCGCTGATGCTGGCCTCCGCCACCTCCGTGCGCGATATTTTGACGACGCTGGGCAATATGGAGCCGCCCGCTCTGCTGGTGATCGATTCGATCCAGACCATGCATTCCGACCAGATCGAAGGAGCACCCGGCACGGTCAGCCAAGTGCGCGGCTGCGCCTTCGAACTGATCCGCTACGCCAAGGAAAACGGCGTTACGCTCGTTCTCGTCGGTCATGTCACCAAGGATGGTTCCATCGCCGGGCCGCGCGTGCTGGAGCACATGGTGGACGTGGTGATGAGCTTCGAGGGCGAACGCAGCCACCAGTATCGCATCCTGCGCTCGATCAAGAACCGCTTTGGCCCGGTGGATGAGATCGGCGTCTTCGCCATGGAGGGCGCGGGCCTGGCCGAAGTGGGCAACCCCTCACTGCTTTTCCTGTCCGGCCGGGAAGAGCCGATGGCGGGCAGCGCGGTATTCCCGGCGATGGAAGGTACACGTCCGGTGCTGGTCGAAATCCAAGCGCTCATCGTACGGCTGCAGAGCGGCGCCACGCCGAGACGGGCGGTGGTCGGCTGGGACTCCGGTCGGCTGGCGATGCTGCTAGCCGTGCTGGAAGCGCGCTGCGGGCTCAATTTCTCCAGCGCCGAAGTCTATCTCAACGTCGCGGGCGGCTATCGCCTGGCCGATCCCGCGGCCGACTTGGCGGTGGCTGCCGCACTGGTTTCGGCGCTGGGGGACAAGCCGCTGCCCAAGGACGCGGTGTGGTTCGGCGAGGTATCGCTGGCAGGCGAGATTCGGCCTGTGGCCCATGCCGGTATCCGCCAGCGTGAAGCGGCCAAGCTGGGCTTTGGACGCGGCTTCGGCCCGGCCTCGTCCACGCCCTCGGACGACAAGGGCTTGCGCTATGACGGCCTGACGCTGCTGCCGAACCTCGTTGACCGGGTACTCGGCGCTTCCTAGATGACGAGCGATGACGGGTTTCGATATAGCAGTCCTGTTGATCGTCGGCGTGGGCGCGGTGATCGGTTTCTTGCGCGGCTTCGTGCAGGAAATCCTGGCGCTGATCGCCTGGATGGCGGTCGTGTTCGCCGTGCGCCTGTTCCACACTGCACTTACCGCCTGGCTGGTGCCGCATATCGGCTCGGGTTCGGGCGCCGCGGTGCTGGCGTTCGGCCTGCTGGTGATCGTGCCTTATGCCATCATGAAGATGATCGCCAACTGGGCCGGCCGCAAAAGCCGCAGCTCCGTACTCGGCCCGATCGACCGGGTGCTGGGCTTCGGGTTCGGCGGCGTGAAGGGTGTGATCGTGGCCGTGCTGGGCTTTTCGGTGCTGGTACTGGGGTATGACACGGTCTGGGGCGTGGGCGGGCGGCCCACTTGGATCACGCAATCGCGCACCTATCCCTTTGTCGATGCCGCCAGCAAATCCCTCGTCAAGCTGATCGGAGAGCGACGCCGGGCCGCTGCCGCGGCTGCGGAGGCAACGCCAGGAACCACTGTGGGCCGGGCTGCCGACGGCGCAGCCCAGGAAGACTAGCAATGGCATCCACCGCCGTACTCTACACACCCGAAGTGCTGGCGCTGGCGACAAGCCTTGCGGCGTATCGTCTGGATGAAGATCTGCCTTTGCGCGGCGATGCCCGCTCTCGCAGTTGCGGCAGCACGCTAGCACTGGGACTGGCTGTGGACCAGGGCGGGCGGATTACAAGCGTCGGTGTGCGCAGCCAGGCTTGCGCGATTGGCCAGGCCTCTGCTGCGGTCTTCGCGCAAAATGCGGTCGGGCGCGAGACGACCGAAATTCTGCATGCGGCCGATGCCGTGGAGCGTTGGCTTGCAGGGCAGGGTGACCTGCCGCAGTGGCCGGGTCTGGCGGCGATTGCTGCAGCGCGTGATTATCCGGGGCGTCACGGTGCGCTGATGCTGCCATGGAACGCGGCGCTGCAGATTTTAGGGCCGCCGCCCGCATCGGCCTGAAAGCCTGGGCATGATCAGATCTCTAGCGTATTACACGCGCCCTTCACCCGTTGAAAACACGTAGATTTCACCTTGATGCTGCGCAGCAAAGTTGTTGCGCCGCAGCGCAATCAAGTGTTAGTCTCTGTGCAACAGCGAAATCGAGGGGCGAGCGATGACCGGACCGGCGAACGACGATGACACCGTGATCATCAAGAAGTACGCCAATCGGCGGCTCTACAATACCCGCTCGTCCAGCTACATCACGCTTGATCACCTCGCCCAAATGACCCGGGAAGGCATCAATTACAAAGTCCTGGATGCCAAAAGCGGCAGTGACATTACGCACACGATCCTGACCCAGATCATCATGGAAGAAGAATCGAACGGCGAGCAAATGCTGCCAGTGAACTTCCTGCGTGAATTGATCGGGATGTACGGCAATTCGATGCAGTCGTTGATCCCGCACTACCTCGAAGCCTCGATGGACAACTTCCGCGCAAACCAAGCGAAGTTGCACAAGGCCTTCGAAACCAGCCTGGGCAACAATCCACTGGCCAAGCTGGCGGAACAGAACATGGCGATGTTCAAGGCCGCCGCCTCGGCCTTCATGCCCGGCGCGGAAAAAACCGAAACTCCTACGCCCACACCAACGCCTTCAGCAGGTTCTGCGGATGATCTCTCGGCCTTGCGTGAGCAGATGGCTGAGATGCAGAAGAGGTTGGATCAGCTCGGTAAGTAAGAATGGCACGCATCGCGCGTCCGGCCGCGCGGATCATCCTGCAGGATGATCTGGGGCGCGTGCTGCTGTTCCGTTTCGATGTCAGTGACAGGCCACCCTTCTGGTGCCTGCCCGGAGGCGCGGTCGAGCCGGGCGAAAGCTACAAGGCAGCAGCGCGCCGGGAACTGCTGGAAGAAACCGGTATCGATGCCAATCCCGGCGAGGAGATCGCCCGGATCGTCGCCGAGTTCGTGACGCTGGACGGTGTTCCGGTGAACGCGGACGAACGGTATTTCCGCGTCCGCGTGCAACAAACGGAGATCGACAGCGCCGGACACACCGAACTGGAGCGCCGTGTCATGACAAGCTGGCGCTGGTTCCGCTCCGATGAATTAGATGCCCTGACCGAGGTGTTCTACCCTGCGAACCTGGCGGAGCTAATGTCCCCCGCTTAGCGACGGTCGGCGATATCGCTGCCCTGGTCTCTCTGCCTGGCGTCACTCCTGTTTGAACCGGCGGACAAGTCCCGCTAACAGCAGCGCCATGAATCAGACGCCCCAGATCCGCCATGCCCTTTCCACCAAGCGCGCCGACGATTTCGCGCAGTGGTATCAGGAGGTCATCTCCGAAGCCGAAATGGCCGAGGAATCCGGCGTGCGTGGGTGCATGGTGATCAAGCCCTGGGGCTATGGCATCTGGGAGCGCATCCAGCGCCGCATGGATGACCGCATAAAGGCGGCTGGCGTGCAGAACTGCTATTTCCCGCTGTTCATCCCGCTATCCTACTTTGCGAAAGAGGCCGACCATGTGGAGGGCTTTGCTAAGGAAATGGCGGTCGTCACCCATCACCGCCTGATCGCGGGAGAAAACGGCGGCCTGGTTCCCGATCCCGAGGCAAAGCTGGAAGAGCCGCTGATCGTGCGGCCGACATCGGAGACGGTAATCGGCGCGGCGATGGCGCGCTGGGTCCAATCCTGGCGCGACCTGCCGCTGCTGACCAACCAGTGGGCTAATGTGGTCCGCTGGGAAATGCGCACGCGCATGTTCCTGCGCACCAGCGAATTCCTGTGGCAGGAGGGCCATACCGCCCACGCCGACCGCGACGACGCGATGGACGAGACTCTGCGCGCGCTGGAAATGTACCGGGACTTTGCCGAGACCGAACTGGCAATGCCCGTCTTCGCCGGTGAAAAGCCCGAGAATGAGCGATTCCCGGGAGCCGTCGCCACATATTCGATCGAGGCGATGATGCAGGACGGGAAGGCACTGCAGGCAGGCACTTCGCACTACCTTGGCACTGGCTTTGCGAAGGCGGCCGGCATCCAGTATCAGGACAAGGAAGGCACGCAGCAATACGCGCATACCACCAGTTGGGGCACGTCCACGCGCATGATCGGCGGCCTGATCATGACTCATGGTGACGACGATGGCTTGCGCGTGCCGCCGATTGTCGCCCCCTATCAGATCGTGGTGCTGCCGATGCTGCGCGATGGGCCAGAAGACGAGGCCCTGCTGGCTTATTGCCAGGATTTGACCAAAGCGCTCGGCCAGCTTTCCGCTTTTGGGGAGTCGGTGCGCGTCCTATTGGACAAGCGCCCCGGCAAGGCCACGCAGAAGCGCTGGGCTTGGGTGAGGAAGGGCGTGCCCATCGTGCTGGAAATCGGCGGGCGCGATGCTGCGGGTGGTCAGGTATCGATGCTGCGGCGCGACCGGATCTGGAACGCGGCGGCGAAAGCGAACTTCGTCGCGCTGGCCAAGGATGATTTCATTGCGCGCGCGGTGGCCGAGCTGGAGGAATTCCAGGCCAGCCTGTTCGCCGAGGCCAAGGATCGGCGCGATGCGAATGTCTCGACGGTGGAAAACATGGAAGCGCTGACCGCCTTCTTTGCGCAGGACAAACGCTATCCCGGCTGGGCCGAAGTCCTCTGGTCCCGCCCGACCGGCGCGGCGCTGGAAAGCGTGGTGCAGAAGCTGAAGGCCCTGAAGCTGACGATCCGCAACACACCGCTGGATGGGCAGGCGGTGTCCGGATCGTGCATCTTCACCGGGGAGCCCGCGGTCGAGCGGATCTACGTGGCGCGATCATACTGAGCCGGTGTTGCCCCACCGGCATTGCGCCGGGGCGGGGCGAGGCCTAGATCGCTGGCGATGCCCATTCAGCACGCCCCCGGCCTTCCGACGCGCAAGCAGATCCTTGACTTCATCCAGCAATCGGCAGAGCCGGCGGGCAAGCGAGAGATTGCGCGCGCTTTCGGTCTGAAGGGCCATGAGAAGATTCAGCTGAAAGCGCTGCTGAAGGATATGGCCGATGAAGGCCTTATCGATGGCAAGCGCACCGCATATCATCGCATGGGCGGGGTGCCGCGAGTTACCGTGCTGCGCGTCGTTACCATCGACGATGGCGAGGCGATCGCGGTGCCGGATACTTGGCAACCAGATGATGCCTCCCCACCGCCCCGCATTCGCCTTGTCGAGAAGGGGCGCGGCTCAGCGCTTAAGCAGGGTGACCGGGTGCTGGCGCGCACGGAAGAGGCCGGCACTGGCTGGCGCGCCTTTCCGATGAAGAAGATCGCCGCACGTGAGGAGCAGGTGCTCGGCGTGGTCGAGATCGATATGGCGGGGAAGGGCTGGCTTGCCCCTGTCGACAAGCGCATCCGCCACTCGATGCCGATCGCCGATCTTGGCGGTGCCGAGAAGGGTGAGCTGGTACTGGCGGAACCGGCGGGGCGTTCGCCACGCTCTGGCGTGAAAGTCACGCAAGTGCTGGGCGAACCGCTAGCGCCGCGCGCTTTCAGCCTGATCGCGATCCACAAGCACGGCATTCCCAACGTCTTCTCGCAGGAGACGCTGGACGAAGCCGAGCGGGCGGCGAAGCTGCCGTTGAGCGTCGATGATCGCGAGGACCTGCGGCATTTGCCGATCGTCGCCATCGACCCCTCCGATGCGCGGGACCACGACGATGCGATCTGGGCCGAACCGGACGGCGAAGGCGGCTTCCGCGCGCTGGTGGCGATCGCTGACGTGTCTTTCTACGTGCGCCCGGGCGGCGAGATCGACCGCGAGGCGCGCAAGCGGGGCAACTCGGTCTACTTCCCCGATCGAGTGGTGCCGATGCTCCCGGAAGTGCTCTCGGCCGACGTTTGCTCGCTCCGCTCGGGCGAGGACCGCGCGGCGATGGCCTGCCATATGCGGATCGACGCGCAAGGCCGGGTCACCGAATGGCGCTTCACCCGCGCCCTGGTCCGCATTGCCGAAGTGATCGCTTACGAGGAAGCGCAGCGGCGGATCGACGAGGCATCGGCCCCCGATGGAGCGCCTCATGCCGGTGTCGCGATCGAAGTGCTGCAAAATCTTTGGGCCGCATGGCGCGCCCTGGCAGCGGCGCGTCACGCACGCGATCCGCTGGAGCTGGAACTGCCCGAACGGCGCGTCGTCCTGGACGAGAAGGGCCGCATCGCCGAGATCGCCGTGCGCGAGCGGCTGGATGCGCATCGCGTGGTAGAGGATTTCATGATCGCCGCCAATGTGGCGGCGGCCAAGGCGCTGGAGGCGAAAGTCGCCCCGGTGGTCTATCGCATCCACGAGCCGCTAAGCCGCGAGAAGCTGGTGGCGCTGAAGGACTATCTCGCCACATTCGACCGCAAGCTGGCTTTGGGTCAGGTTATCACCCCCGGCCTCTTCAACCGGATGCTGAAGGATGTGGCGGACGAGAGCGAAAAGGCACTCGTGATGGAAGCGGTGCTGCGCAGCCAGACGCAGGCTTACTATGGCCCACGAAACGCCGGGCACTTCGGCCTCGCGCTCGGCTCCTACGCGCATTTCACATCGCCGATCCGCCGCTATGCCGATTTGCTGGTCCATCGCGCCCTGGTGGATGGCTATCGCCTGGAACAGCCCGCGCCGAAGACCGATCTGCCCAAGAGTTCAGGCCTGGCAGAGCGTGACCGGGAGGACTTGAGCCGCATCAGCGACGCCATCAGCAAGGCCGAGCGCCGGGCGATGGAGGCCGAGCGCGAGACGATCGACCGCTACCTCGCCGCATGGCTCTCAAGCCGCGTGGGCGAGACGTTCCCAACCCGCATCACCGGCGTGCAGAAGTTCGGCTTTTTCGCCACGATCGTCGGGCTGGGCGGGGATGGCTTGGTCCCGGTTTCCACGCTGGGTGACGAGCGCTTTCATTATGATGAGCGCGCGCATGTGCTGATGGGTGAGCAAAGCGGTACGCGATATGCCTCCGGCGATCGGCTGCCGCTACGCCTGGCGGAGGCCAACCCGCTGACCGGCTCGCTCAAGTTCGAATTGGTCGAAGGCGGATCGAGGATCGAGCCGCGCGGCAAGCCACTGCCGATGTCAAAGCGCGGCGCACATACCGTGGGCAAGCGCGGGCGGCCATCGAACATTCGCCACCAAGGGAAGCGCAAGCGGTAGATAGTCAACTACCGGCTTTCGCAGCCCTGCTCAGCTCAGCCGGTCGATTTCCTCTTCGCTGAGGTTCCCCGGGATCAGGAAAACCGGGCAGGGCATCCGCGTACCCAAGCCGGTGAAGTGCGACACCAGTGGGCCGGGGCCGCCATCCTTCGCTGTGGCCAGCACCAGCGCAGACACTTCCGGATGCTCTTCCAAGTAATCCCGAACCACTTTGGTGTCTTCGCCCATCCGCACCGAGATCGCGGGCATCTTGCCACCTTGGGACAGGAGATTCCCCGCAGCCGCCGTCACCAGCGTTTCAGCGCGCGAGCGGGCTTCCTCCTCGATCGTGGCCTGCACTCCGGCAAAGGCGTTGAAGGGTTGGGCCGGCACCAGGGCGAGCAGGTGCACGGTTCCATCCGTCTGAGCGGCACGACGCGCGGCGTAGCGCAGCGCGACAAGCGCCTCTTCCGACTCGTCGACGATGACGAGGTAAACGCGCATCGATCTCTCCTCCTGCCACTGCCGGCGCGCAGTGCTGCCCTTCGCTTTCGCTGGCATCTCGTATCGGATTGTTTCCGGTCAGGTGCAAGGCCCAGCATCGGGGGAGTTTGCGCGAGTACGCAGCAATGGCGGCTTGCCCCGCGCGGCCAATTTGTCCAAGGACGGATCAACCTGACCCATTGTCCAGAGGAAGCTTTCGCGACGATGCCGATCGAGATCAAGATGCCCGCTCTTTCACCCACCATGGAAGAGGGGAAGCTGGCGAAATGGCTGGTCAAGGAGGGTGACACTGTCGCCTCGGGTGACATCATGGCCGAGATCGAGACCGACAAGGCCACGATGGAGTTCGAAGCCGTGGACGAGGGCACGATCGGCAAGATCATGGTCCCCGAAGGTTCGGAAGGTGTGAAGGTCGGAACGGTCATCGCCTCGCTGCTCGCAGAAGGTGAAGAGCCGGGCGAAGAACCCGCCGAAGCCCCCAAGGATGCCGCGCCACAGGAAGAGCCGGCGGCAAAGGACGAAGCTGAGGCAGAGCAGCCTACGAAAGAGGCGCCAGCGAAGGCTGAGGAGCCTGCGAAGGAAGAGCAACCTGCGAAGAGCGCCGAGCAACCCAAGTCGGCGGCTCCGGCACCCGCACCGTCCACGAACGAGGGCGGTCGTGTCGCGATTTCTCCGCTCGCCAAGCGCCTGGCTGCTGAAAAGGGCGTGGACGTTGCCGCGGTGACCGGTTCGGGACCGCACGGCCGTATCGTCAAGGCGGATATCGACGCAGCGCAACCCGGCACGGCGAAGCCTGCCGCGCAGGCTGACGCCAAGGCTGCCCCCGCAACTGCCGCCTCTACCAAGGCCGACGCACCCGCCCAGGTCGAGATGGCCGATGAAACCCGGTCCGTCCTCGATCCTCGCATCCCGCACACGGTCGAAAAGCTGTCCGGCATGCGCAAGACGATCGCGCGCCGTCTAACTCAATCGATGCAGCAGGCCCCGCACATTTACCTCACGGTCGACGTGCGGCTCGACAAGCTGATGGCGATGCGTGCCGAACTGAACGCCGCGCTGGAAAAGCAGGGCGTGAAGGTCTCGGTCAACGACATGCTGATCAAGGCGCTAGGCAAGGCGCTGATCGATGTGCCGGAATGCAACGTGACGTTCGCCGGGAACGAGATGATCAAGTACGAGCGCGCGGACGTATCGGTCGCCGTCTCGATCCCCGGTGGCCTCATCACCCCGATCGTGCAGGATGCGAACGGACGCTCATTCTCGCAGATCGCCAAGGCTATGAAGGACCTGGGCAAGCGGGCGCAAGAAGGCAAGCTCAAGTCGGACGAGTATCAGGGCGGCACCGCCTCGATCTCGAACATGGGAATGATGGGCATCAAGCAGTTCACCGCCGTGATCAATCCGCCGCAGTCGACCATCCTGGCGGTGGGCGCGGGTGAGAAGCGGCCTTGGGTGATGCCTGACGGGCAACTCGGCGTCGCCACCGTGATGACTGCAACCGGTAGCTTCGACCACCGCGCGATCGACGGCGCAGACGGCGCACGCCTGATGACGGCCTTCCGCGAATATGTGGAGAACCCGCTCGGGATGGTCGCGTAAGGATGCATCCCGAAGGCGACCTGGTGATCCGCGTGACTGCCATGCCGACCGATCTGAACCCATACGGCGGCGTTTTCGGGGGCTGGCTGATGAGCCAGCTTGCCCTGGGCGCAGCATCACTCGTCACCCGCAGGACGGGCCACAAGGCGCTGGTCGTCGCGGCGAACGACTTTGCCTTTCCCGGGACGATGAAAGTGGGCGACGAATTGAACGTCTATGCGCAAGTGGTTCGGACAGGGCGCACGTCACTCACCGTGCGCACGCAGGGTTATGGCCGACCACGTGCTGCTGACGGCGAGGCGGAAGTGGCGCATGGCACGTTCACGTTCGTAACCCTGGATGCGCAAGACAAGCCGGTCCCCTCTGGCCTTCACGACGGAGCAGCCTGAGATGACGGTGGAAAAACGCGACCCGGTTATCCGCGTCACCGCCATGCCGGCCGATACCAACGCCTATGGCGACATCTTCGGCGGCTGGTTGCTCAGTTTGATGGATTCGGGCGCGGGGCTATTTGCCGCGCGCTATTCGCGGGGCCGCGCCGTTACGGTGGCGCTGGACGGAATGCAATTCCACCTTCCGGTAGGTGTGGGCGATGAAGTGTCCGTGTACGCCTCGCTGACGCGTATCGGCAAAACGTCGATGTCGATCGCGGTGGAGGCCTGGCGGCGGCATCGCACCGAAGACGTCGAAGTGAAAGTAACCGAGGCGACGTTCACGTTCGTCGCCATCGACGAGGCGGGCCGGCCCCGCGCTATCGAGCAGGAGTAGATTCTAGTGGCTGATACCTACGACGTCATCGTTCTCGGCTCGGGCCCCGGCGGCTATGTCGCGGCGATCCGCGCCTCGCAGCTGGGCCTCAAGACCGCCATCGTCGAACGCGAGAAGCTGGGCGGTATCTGCCTCAACTGGGGCTGTATCCCGACCAAGGCACTGCTGCGCTCGGCCGAGGTGTTTCACCAGATGAAGAACGCCAAAGCCTATGGTCTGTCGGCGGAAAACATTGCCGCCGATCTCGACGCGGTGGTGAAGCGTTCGCGTGGTGTGGCCGATCAGCTCAACAAGGGCGTGACCGGGCTGATGAAGAAGAACAAGATCACCGTTCACATGGGCACCGGTAAGCTGGTGGAGCCGGGCAAACTGGAGGTGACCGGCGAGAAGGGCACCGAGACGCTGGAAGCCAAGCACATCATCATCGCTACCGGCGCGCGGGCCCGCGAATTGCCCAAGGCGAAGTCCGATGGTGAGCGCATCTGGACCTATCGTCATGCGATGACGCCCAAGGA
>NZ_CAXYKL010000067.1:0-17675 GCF_964277725.1 uncultured Novosphingobium sp.
GCCGTAATGGCGGCAACCCTCGTCTTTGGCGCACCTTCGCTGGCGCTGGCCAAGAACCCGATGGTCGGTGGCGCCGCGATGTATCCGACCAAGGACATCGTCGACAACGCGGTCAATTCCAAGGATCACACCACGCTGGTCGCAGCGGTGAAGGCTGCCGGACTGGTGGAGACGCTGAAGGGCCCCGGTCCGTTCACCGTGTTCGCTCCCACGAACGCCGCCTTCAAGAAGCTGCCCGCCGGTACGGTGGACACCCTTCTTAAGCCAGAGAACAAGGCCCAGCTGACGCAGGTCCTGACCTACCACGTCGTGCCCGGTCGCCTGACCGCGATGGACATTGCGGCCAAGGCAAAGGCCAATGGCGGCAAGGCCATGCTGACCACCGTCCAGGGCGAGCAGCTGACCGCTTGGAAGGACAAGGCTGGCGGCTGGTGGCTGACCGATGCCAAGGGTGGCAAGGCCAAGATCACGATCCCCAACGTTATGCAATCGAACGGCGTGATCCACGTGGTCGATACCGTATTGATGCCGTAAGGCTCTGATCCCGGGGCCGCATTCGTGGCCCCGGGGTACTTCTCCAGCAACAGAACTCCTGGCTCAGACGTGGCGCCGCAAGCCCTCCGTCCATAACGCGAACCGGGCTTGTCTTACGCCGTCATCCATGACCGCGTTGAACGTCTGGCGCTCTCCGCCCATGCAGACCGCGTCTTCCAGCGAGGCATGAAGCCCCACCCCGACGCTCGCCAACATCGCCGCGCCCAGTGCGGTCGTTTCCGTGTCCGCCGGGCGCTCGACCGGAAGCGCCAGGATATCGGCCAGGTCCTGCGCGATCCAGTCATTGGCGCTCATCCCGCCGTCTATCCGCAACGTCTTCCACGCCGCGCCGTCAGCCGCAAAGGCGTCCTGCAGGTCATGGCACTGGTGGGCGAGCGACTCCATCGCCGCGCGCACGATATGGGCGCGGCTGGTCCCTTGCGTGATTCCTGCCACGACGCCCGTGGCGTCCGGCTTCCAGTGCGGCGCGCCCAGCCCGGCCAAAGCAGGCACGAACAGCACGCCGCCATTGTCCGGCACGGAGCGGGCGAGCTGCTCGCTTTCGCAGGCGGTGCGGATCACGCCCAGTTCGTCCCGCAACCACTTGATCAGGCTGCCCGCGACGAAGATCGAGCCTTCCAGCGCATAGGTCCGTTGGCCACCTTGCTGGCATAGCACCGTGCCGAGCAACCGGTGCGAGGAACGCGGCAGTTTGGCGCCCATGTTGGTCAGCACGAAAGCGCCGGTGCCGAATGTCGCCTTGGTATCACCCACGGCAAGGCAATGCTGGCCGATGGTGGCGGCCTGCTGATCGCCGGCGAGGCCGCAGATCGGGATGGCAGCGCCCAGCAGCGCCGGATCGCAGCGCCCGATCTCGCCGTGGGTGTCGACCACCTCGGGCAAGGCCGCGCGCGGCACGCCGAACAAGTCCAGCAGTCCCTCGTCCCAGCCCGGCGCGTCCAGCGCCAGCAATTGCGTGCGGCTGGCGTTGCTGGCGTCCGAGACATGCAGGCCGCCCGTCAGCTTCCAGACCAGCCAGCTTTCCACGGTGCCGAACGCCAGCCGGTCTCCCAGGTCACGCGCGGCGGGCACATTGTCGAGGATCCAGCGCATCTTGCTACCGGAGAAGTAGGGGTCGATGACCAGGCCGGTCAGCGCCTGCACCGCCTCTTCATGCCCGCCTTCGCGCAAGGCGGCGCAGAACGGCGCGGTGCGGCGATCCTGCCAGACGATGGCCCGCGTGATTGGTTGGCCGGTCTGGCGATCCCAGGCGACCACCGTCTCGCGCTGGTTGGTGATGCCCAGCGCGGCGATGCGATCGGCCCCACCCACTTGCTCGATGACGGCCCGCGCACAATCGAGCGTTCGTCCCCAGATTTCGTTCGCGTCATGCTCCACCCATCCGGGCTGCGGATAGTGCTGCGTCAGTTCCTTTTGGGCAGTGTGCAGCACGCGCCCATCATGCGCATAGACGATCGCGCGGGTGGAGGTGGTTCCCTCGTCCAGAACAAGAATGCAGCCGTCCATCATCGTCTCCCCTTCCGCCGCTTATTCGCCCAGGTAGGCCTTGAGGCCCGCCACTTGCGCCGCATCCAGCCGCAGCCCCAGCTTGGTGCGCCGCCACAGGATGTCCTCAGCCGTGCGCGCCCATTCGCGGGTGACGAGATAATCGACCTCGGCCTTGGTTAGCCCATGGCCGAAGTCCTGCCCCAGCATCGCAGGATACTGCGCATCCGACAGCCAGAGCCGGGCCTGCGTGCCGTAGGCGCGGGCCACACGATCGACCGTGGCGGCGGACAGGAAGCGATAGCTACCCGCGATTTCAGCCTTCAGCGCCTCGATCCCATCGATCGGAAAATCACCGCCCGGCAGGGGCGCATCGGCGGTCCAATCTTTACCCGAGAGGCCGGGTACATGGCCCTTCAGCTTCTCCACTGCGTCCTTGGCAAGATGGCGATAAGTCGTGATCTTGCCGCCGAAGACGGAGAGGATCGGCGCGCGCCCTTGTGCATTCTCGTCGAGATCGAAGCTGTAGCCCCGCGTCGCCGCTTCGGGCTTACCGGTGCCTTCGTCGATCAGCGGGCGCACGCCCGAGTACGTCCACACCACGTCGCCAGGGCCAATTTGCCGGTCGAAATAGGCGTTGGCCGCATCGCAGAGATACGCGATCTCCTCCTCGCTCGCCTTCACGTCCTTCAGCGGGCCGTGATGATCGCGATCGGTAGTGCCGATCAGCGTGAAGTCGTGTTGATAGGGGATGGCGAAGAAAATTCGGCCATCGGGGATCTGGAAGAAGTACGCATATGGATGGTCGAACAAGCGCGGCACGACGATGTGCGAGCCGCGCACCAGCCGCATTTTCTTCGCGGTGTTCTCGCCCGAAAGGTTCAGCAGATCGAGCACTGCCGGGCCGGCGGCGTTCACCACGGCGCGGGCGCGGAAGGATTGGTGCGGCGTATGGATCAGCCAGCCCTCGCCTTCGCGCTCCATGGCAGTCACCGGCGTGCGCGGCAGGATCGTCGCACCGCGATCGGCAGCGTCACGCGCGTTCAGCACCACCAGGCGGGCATCGTCCACCCAACCATCGGAATAGACAAACGCCGGGCCGTAACCTGGCTTCAATGCCTTGCCGGCGGGATGCTTGTGCAGATCCACACTCTGCGTGGCGGGCAGCGCGCGGCGGCCGCCGATATGGTCATAGAGAAACAGGCCCAGGCGCAGCAGCCAGCGCGGGCGCAGGCCCTTCACATGCGGCAGCACGAAACGCATCGGCCAGATGATGTGCGGGGCGATCGCCCACAGCCGCTCCCGCTCGCTCAGCGCCTCACGCACAAGGCCGAATTCGTAGTGCTCCAGATAGCGCAAGCCGCCGTGGATGAGCTTGGTGGAGGCGGATGATGTGCCGCTGGCAACATCGCCCTGCTCCAGCAACAGCACTTTCGCGCCGCGCCCGGCGGCATCGCGTGCAATCCCGCAGCCGTTCACACCGCCGCCGATTACGGCGATATCGTAGATCGTTTCCATCATGGGCCTCTCACAAGATCATCATGCTGAACGCGATTGCGACCAGCAGCGATGCCACTGTCGCCGCGACCACCGGCATGGCCGCTCGCCAGCCCATCTGCATCACCAGATCGAGGCGCGACCGCATCGCCGTCGCCGTCACCGCCAGCAGCAGTAGCGCCTTTGACAACGTTAGACAGAACTTGGCGACGACCGGCGGCACCGCGATCATCGAATTGAGGACCACCACCACCAGAAACAATGCGATGAACCAGGGCAGCGCCAGCTTCCTGATCCAATGCCGCCCCCGCCCATCGTCATCCGCCGCCCAGATCGACACCACGGTGACCACCGGGGCGAGCAGCGCCACGCGGCTCAGCTTGACGATCGTGGCATAGCTGCCCGCCGTATCGGAAAAGGCGTAACCGCCGCCAATCGCCTGCGCCACGTCGTGGATCGACGCGCCGATCAGAAACCCGGCCTGCCGATCATCGAAATGCAGCGCGGCGGCGAGCGGCGGATAGAACGACATCGCCAGCGCGCTGGCCATCGAGACGACCACCAGCGTCAGCGCAAACTGCGCCTGGCTGACGCGCTTGGGGCCCAGCACGCCGAACAGCGCCAGCGCTGCGGAAGCCCCGCAAATCGCGGTCGCACCACCCGCCAGCAGGCCGATCGCCGTCGTCGCCCCGGTCAGGCGCGCCACCAGCAGCGCCGCGCCCATCGCCGCCGCCATCACCATCAGCAAGGCCAGGAACGGCACCGGGCCCAGCCCTCCGATCTGCGCGATCGTGACTTGCGTGCCCAGCACGACGATGCCCCAGCGCAGGCAGCCTTTGGACACGAAGTCCAGCCCCGGATTGACGCGCGGCTCGCTGGTGATGAAGTTCAGCGCGAGGCCGATCAGCAGGCCCATCAGGATGATCGGCGCGCCGTAATGCTCGGAAAGCCAGGCGGCGGCGATGCTGGCGATCGCGCAGACCGCGAATCCCGGCCACAGCAGCTTCCACTCGTCGATCCGGGACCTGCGCGGCGCAGGCGCGTCCTGCTGGGCAAGAAAAATCTCGCCATACAGGTCTCCGGCATGATCTGGTGTCACCCTTGGCGGCCCTCTCTCAAGTATCAACGGCACGAAGACACTTGCTGTATGTCCTGCGTTGTCATATCCCTTCTATGACCAAGCGCCCGGACGGGCAAGTGCTTTGCGTAACCGGGACGGGCAAGCCGCCAAAGATGCGGTCAATCTGTGGGAGAGTGGGAATGACGATACACGAGCGGCATCAGGTTTCGCCTCCTTCGCAGCCAGACAAGGCCGCCGCCCGTGCCCAGAATGTCCTCATCGGCCTGATCTTCTTCGCCACCGCGCTCAACTATGTGGACCGGCAAGTGCTGGCGCTGCTCAAGCCGATGCTGGAGGCGGAGTTCCAGTGGAACGACCAGCAATTCGCGCATCTGGGTTCGATCTTCCAGCTTTCGGCCGCCGTGTCGCTGCTGGGCGTGGGCTGGTTCGTCGATCGGTTCGGCGTGCGACTGGCTTATGGTGTGGCTGTCGCGGTGTGGAGCCTGGCGGGGATGGCCCATGCGCTGGCCGCCAGCGTCCAGCAATTCGTGGTCGCCCGGGCCGTGCTGGCCACCGCCGAATCGGTGAACACTCCGGCGGCGATGAAAACAGCAGCCACTTATCTGCCGATCGAGCGCCGCTCGGTGGGCATCGGCATCATCAACACCGCGCCCAATATCGGCGCGATCCTGACACCGCTGCTGATCCCGCCGTTCGCGCTGGCATTCGGCTGGAAAGCGGCTTTCGTCGTCACCGGTGGCCTCGGCATCGTCTGGCTGATCGCCTGGCAGCTCAGCACTTCGCGGCTGCGCCCTATCGGTGGTCAGGCCAAGGCCGGTCCCGCGAAGGTCGCCTGGGGGGAGATCCTGTCGGATCGGCGCAGCTGGACCGTGATCGGCGCCAAGGCGATCACTGACCTGGTCTGGTGGTTCGTGCTGTTCTGGGCGCCCGACTTCTTCTCACGCCAGTTCGGCCTGACGCAGGGCACGCTGGGCGGGCCGATTGCGCTGGTCTTCACGCTGGCGGCGCTGGGCGCGGTGAGCAGCGGGGCGCTCTATCCGGTGCTGCTGCACCGTGGCCTTTCGCTCAACGCCGCACGCAAGAGCGCGATGCTGTTCTTCGCCCTCGTCGTGCTGCTGATGCCGCTGGCGATGATCGCGCCCAATCCGTGGATCGCGGCGCTTTGCATCGGTTTCGGCCTGTTCGCGCACCAGGGCTTTTCCACCAACCTGTTCGGCATGGCGACCGAGATCATCCCGACCCGCCGCATCGCCACCGTCATCGCGCTGGGCGCGATCGGCGGGAACCTGACCGGGACCGGGATCATCGAGTTCGCCGGCTGGTCGCTGGACCATGGCCTGGGCTACCCCCCGCTCTTCGTAATCTGTGGCGGCGCTTATCTGGTGGCGCTGGCGTTCATCCACCTGATGCAGCCCAAGCTGGTGGCGGTGGAAGACTAAGGGCGCATTGCTAAACCCCGGGCGGCGATCGACGCCAAAGCCGACCACCACCGTCGCCCCCGCCTTCGCGGGGATGACGGTGGCTTTTGCCCCTAGCGCAGCTTGCCGATCGTCATCCCGTGCTGCTTGGCCGCATCCTTGGTCGATTCCTCGGTGCGGTTGAGCGCCTTGGCGATTTCCTTCAGCCCTTTGCCCTTGTCCGCCAGAGTGCGCAGCTTCTGCAGCTCATCCGGCTTCCAGGGCTGTTTGTGCTTGGCAAGCTTCTCGCTCATTTGGCCGCCTCCGCCTTGGCCTTTGTCGTTTTCTTGGCCGGGGCCTTCTTCGCCGCCGTCTTCTTGGCCGGAGCCTTCTTGGCAGCGGCCTTTTTCGGCGCGGCCTTCTTCTTGCCCTTGGCCGGCCCCTTCGCCGCCTTCTCGTCGATCAGCACGATCGCCGCTTCGGCGGTGAGGTCCTCGGGCTTGGCATCGCGCGGCAACGTGGCGTTGGTGGTGCCATCGGTGACGTACGGACCGTAGCGGCCCGCCAGCACCTTCATCTCGCCACCGGAAATCGGATGCGCGCCCAGCACCTTGATCGGCTCGGCGGGCGTGCGATTGCCCCGTCCGCCCTTGTTCGCCGCCGCTTCGGCCAGCAGCGTAACCGCCGCGTTCATGCCGGTTTCGAACACCTCGGCCGTAGTGCGCAAGCGTGCGTACTTGTTATCATGCACGAGGTACGGCCCGTAACGACCGATGCTGGCAGTGATATCCTTGCCGGATTCGGGATGCGTGCCGACCGTGCGGGGCAAGCTGAGCAGCTTGATCGCCCATTCCAGGTTCAGCTCGTCAATATCCTTGGGGATCGAGGCACGTTTGGCCTCCTTGCCCTCACCCAGCTGGATGTAGGGCCCGAAGCGGCCCGAGCGGCGCATGATCTCCAGCCCGGTCTCCGGGTCCTGGCCCAGACCTTCGTCCTCGCCACCGTCGGCTTGCCCGCCCGGCTGCGCGAACTTGCGGGTGTACTTGCACTCCGGATAGTTCGAGCAGGCGACAAAGGCACCATAGCGCCCGCCACGAAGCGACAAGCGCCCAGCCTCACACTTGGGGCACAGGCGCGGGTCGGAGCCATCCTCCTTTGGCGGGAACAGGTATTCGCCCAGAAACTCGTCCAGACCCTCCATCACTTCGGAAGGCTTGCGCTCCATCACTTCGTCGGACTTGGGCTTGAAGTCGCGCCAGAACTCGGCGAGCACGTCCTTCCATTCGGCCCGTCCGCCCGAAACGTCGTCCAGTTCCTCCTCCATCCCGGCGGTGAACTCGTACGCGACGTAGCGCTCGAAGAACCGCTCAAGGAACGAGGTAAGAAGCCGACCGCTTTCCTCCGCGAAGAAACGGTTCTTCTCGGTGCGGACGTAGTTACGGTCCTTCAGGACCTGCAGCGTCGCGGCGTAAGTGGAAGGCCGGCCGATCCCCAGTTCCTCCAGCCGCTTGACCAGGCTGGCCTCCGAATAGCGCGGCGGCGGCTGGGTGAAGTGCTGCTCTGCACTGACGCCTTTTTTGGCCGGCATGTCGCCCGCCTGCATCGCGGGAAGCAGGCCGCTCTCCTCGTCATCCTCCCCCTTCTGGTCGCGCCCTTCCTCGTACACGGCCAGGAAGCCGGGGAACTTCACCACTTGCCCGGTGGCGCGCAGTTCGTTGCGGCCGGTGCCGTCGCGCAGCGTGATCGTGGTACGCTCCAACTGGGCGGATGCCATCTGGCTGGCCATCGCGCGCTTGAATACCAGATCGTAGAGCCGCGCCTCGTCACCCGAACCGAAGCGCTCCTTGGTGAAGTCCGTCGGTCGGATCGCCTCGTGCGCCTCCTGGGCGTTCTTGGCTTTGGTTTCGTAGTGGCGGGGCTTCTCCGGCAGGAAATGGCCTGAGAACTTGTCGGAGATCGCCGCGCGCGCCTCGGAAATTGCCGAAGGATCCATCTGCACGCCGTCGGTTCGCATGTAGGTGATCGCGCCCGCCTCATACAGCGTCTGCGCCACCCGCATCGTGTGACTGGCCGAGAAGCCCAGCTTGCGCGCGGCCTCCTGCTGCAAGGTCGAGGTGGTGAACGGCGGCTGCGGATTGCGGCGGTGCGGCTTGGTTTCGACGCCTTCCACCTTGAAGGCGCCCGCTTCCACGGCGGCCTTGGCGCGCATCGCGGTGCCTTCGTCGCCCAGGCTCAGCCGATCGAGCTTTTCGCCTTCGAACGCCACGAGCTTAGCCGTGAAGTCCGTGCCGTCATGCGCCATCTGCGCAGCGACGGACCAATATTCCTGCGGGCGGAACAGCTCGATTTCCCGCTCACGCGAGACGATCAGACGCAGCGCGACGGACTGCACGCGGCCTGCCGATTTCGCGCCTGGCAGCTTGCGCCACAGCACCGGCGAAAGAGTGAAGCCGAACAGATAGTCCAGCGCGCGGCGGGCAAGATAAGCGTCGATCAGGTCCTGATCCAGCTCACGCGGCTGGGTCATCGCCTTGGTCACGGTGTCCTTGGTGATGGCGTTGAAGGTGACGCGCTGCACGTCCTTGGGCAGCGCCTTGCGCTTGGCCAGCAGTTCGCGCACGTGCCAGGAAATCGCCTCGCCCTCACGATCAGGGTCGGTCGCCAGGATCAGACGGTCGGCCTGCTTGGCAAGGTCGGTGATGGCCTTCACCTGCTTGGCCTTGTCACCGTAAAGCTCCCAATCCATCGCGAACGCCTCATCCGGGCGGACCGAGCCGTCCTTGGGCGGCAAGTCACGGACGTGGCCGTAGGAGGCGAGAACGCGGTAGTCCTTGCCCAGGTACTTCTCGATGGTCTTGGCCTTGGCCGGCGATTCTACGATGACGAGTTGCATTCAAATTCCCATGACGTCCCTACGCGTGCGTACGCGCATACATACACGTGTAGGGTGACGAGCATTTTCCGGAGCCGCAAGGGGGTCAGGCGAAGACGTCTTCCAGTTCGGAGGTGGCGGTGAAGATCTGCCTGAACACCACGACGCTGATGTAGGCTGCGGCGATCAGGCCCAGGTTGACGAGCAGGCTCAGCAGGAAGGTCACGGGCGCGCCCAGCGTTCCCTCTTCGGCGATGGCGCCTTGCATCGCAAGATAGCCAGTCGGCGCAGCCACCAGCAGAATTAGCAGCACAAACGCCAGGTAATACAGGAACCACACAAGCACGAGCTTCCACGCGAACGGCTGCGTCACCCGCCAGCTTTCGCGCAAGGCGTCGGTCGCCCGATACCCCTGCGACAAGACCATGGTGGGTGCCAGCGACCATCGCGCCATCAGGTAAAGCCCCGGCACGATCAGGAAAATAAGCCCGACTATCGCGCCGATGCCCGCCAGCAGTGACGCGCCGAAATAGCTGCCAAAGCCGCCCTCACGGTCAACCAGTCCTTCTTCGCGCAGCAATGTTCGCATCACGAGATAGACGACGGCGATGGAGACGACGCTGGAGATCAGATTGTTATTCGAGTCCGGCGTGACGATCTCGAACGCGGTGTCGACCACGGCCATCACGGCCGCGCCCGCAAGCAACGCCATGGGGCGGCGTCTGATCAGATCCCACGTCCCGCCTGAGACGCGGCCTATTCCCAGGCGTGCTGCCGGGTTTTCCATCAAAGCCCCCTACTCGCAATCTTCGCGTAATCACGCCGAGAGACTGACCCTCCCGCCGGCGTGCCGCATCAGCCTGCCCGCGATCTCCAGTTCGAGCAAGGACAGTTGCACCGCGGACGCACTGCCGCCTGACTGGCGGATCAATTCGTCCACGCCGATCGGCGCGAGTGTGAGCAGCTTGGCCACATCGCACGGACCATCGTCATGCGGAACGAGAACCGGGGCGGTGATCCAGCCTGGCTGAGTCTCCCGGAAGGAAGAGCGCGGTGTGCCGTCAAAGCCGGAGAGCAATTCCACCACATCTTCGGGCCGCTGCACCAGCACCGCACCGTCCCGGATCAGCTGATTGCAGCCGTGCGACCGGGTATCGAGCGGGGAGCCTGGGATCGCCATCACTTCCCGCCCGAATTCCCCCGCCAGCCGCGCCGTGATGAGCGAGCCGGATCGCGGGGCGGCTTCCACCACCACCGTCCCGGCGGCCAGCCCGGCGATGATGCGGTTACGCGTGGGGAAGTGGCGAGCAAGCGGTTCGGTGCGCGGCGGCTGTTCGGCGATGAGCAAGCCTTCCCGCGCCACCCGCTCCTGTAGGTCCGCATGTTCGGGCGGGTAAGCGATATCGATGCCGCTGGCGATCACGCCGATCGTGGCGCCGTTCCCCGCAGCCAGAGCGCCGCCATGGGCCGCGCCGTCGATGCCACGCGCCAGGCCAGAAACGATCGTGAAGCCCGCCTCTGCCAGAGCAAGCGAGAAATCGCGGGCCAGTTTCACCGCCGCACCGGAGGCGTTGCGTGCCCCCACAATCGCGACGCAAGGCCCCGCCGCACGCGCCGGATCACCTCTAACCGTCAGGATCGGCGGCGCACCTTCGCTCTGTGCCAGGAGCGCCGGATAGTCTGGCGAATCATGAAATAGATAGCGCGCGCCGGCTTTGCGCACGGCGCTGATTTCTGCGGTGATGCGCTCTTCCGGGGCAGCCTGATACGTCTTGCCGCCGCGTCCCGCTATCTCCGGCAAAGCTTCCAGCGCGGCGATGGCGGTGCCGAACCGGCCAAGAAGCTGCCCGTAGCTGACCGGGCCGATATTGGGCGATCGCAACAGACGGATGCGGGCGAACGCCTCATCGCGTGAAAGCGGCTCGCTCACGCCTTGGAACTACCGACGCGTGGCTCCGTTCCGGAGCGCAGGCGTGCGATGTTCGCCCGGTGCATCCAGACCACCAGCACGGCAAGAATCGCCAGCGCCGGCGCATAAGCCGGATAGCCCAGCACCAGGGCTGCGATCGGTGCGCCCACGGCGGCGCTCATCCCGCCGACCGAGGAGATGCGCGCGATCGCCAGCATCCCTAGCCACAGGCCCGCGTAGACAAGCCCGATCGGCCAGGCGAGCCCGAAGCTGACGCCCGCCAGCGTCGCCACGCCCTTCCCGCCGCGAAAGCCCAGCCAGACCGGAAAGCAATGGCCCACGACCGCCGCGACCGCCGCGAACGGCTCCGCTCCGGGCCAGATGCTGCGCGCCAGCAGGACCGCGACAAGCCCTTTGGCCAGATCAAGCAGCAATGTGGTCGCCGCCAGGCCCTTACGCCCGGTGCGCAGCACATTGGTGGCGCCGATGTTGCCCGAACCGATGCTGCGCAAGTCGCCCGCGCCGGTCAGCCGCGTCAGCAGCAGGCCGAAGGGAATCGAGCCGAGCAGGTAACCAAGGGCGATAGCTAGAATCTGCGTCATGCGCGTCTCTTAGCTTCTCCCCCCGCGCTTGGCGAAGCCTTGTTGGCCAAGCCGCCGCCGCGCCGCTAACAGTCGCGTCGACTCCTGCGCGAAAGGCCCCTCCAAAGTGGATGAACCCCTCGACCCGTCGGCACCGATCCTGCTGTTCGATTCGGGCGTCGGCGGGCTCACCGTGCTGGAGGAAGTGCGCAAGCTGCTGCCGCAAGCGCCGATCGTCTACCTCGCTGACACCGCCGGCCTGCCCTATGGCACCAAGACCGAAGCGCAGATCGCGGCGCGCGTCGCCGGGCTGCTGGGCCGCGTGACCGAGCGGTTGAAGCCACGCCTCGTCTGCATCGCCTGCAATACCGCCTCCACCATCGCGCTGGGCATGGTGAGGGAGGTGCTGGAAGTGCCGATCGTGGGGACCGTGCCGGCGATCAAGCCCGCCGCCGCCATGACCAGCACCGGCGTGATCGGCCTGTTGGGCACCGAGGCCACGATCCGCCAGGCCTATGTCGATCGCCTGGAGGCCGAGTTCGCAAAGGGCAAGCAGCTCCTCCGCCACGGCGCGCCCGGCCTGGTGGAAGCGGCGGAGGCCAAGCTGCATGGCCGCGCGCCCGACCCGGCCGCGATCACCCATGCAGTGGACCACCTGCGCGCCATGCCGGGCGGCGATGCGATCGACACCGTCGTCCTGGCCTGCACGCATTTCCCTCTGCTGGAGCAGGAATTGTCGCAAGCCTTCGGGCCCGGCGTCGCCTTTGTCCACGGCGCGCAAGGGATCGCCCGCCAAGTCGCCAGGCTGCTGAAAGGTCAGGAATTTAGTCGCATACGCCCGGATTACGCGCTAACCACAGGTGACGAAACGATGACACGAGCGCACGAGGAGGCGCTGGCTCGCTTCGGACTGGAGGGGGGCCGCAAGGTTTGACGCGCAAGCTGAATGTGGTGCTGATGGCGCTGCTGCTGCTGGCCGGTGCGCCGTTCGCCTGGTTCCTGCTGGACGCCAGCGCCGCACATGGAGAGGCCAAGCCCCTCACCATCAAGCAGCTCCGCCGACTTGCCGCCAGCGACCCTCACGCAGGAACGGCCACGCCCGTAGCGATCCGGTACGAGGTGGTGGCTCGCAAACATATCGTCAGCGATCTGCTGGCCGCAGGCTCCGGGTTGAAGCCCCACGTTTTCGCATTGCTGGCCTACCAAGTGCTGTTCGATGATGGCAGCACCGTCACTCTCGATCGCGGCCTGACTCGCGGACAAGCGAAGGAAGCCGGTTTCAGCCATTTCGATATCGCCGCGCAGACCCGCGTGGAGCGAGCCCTTGCCGCATCCGCCTTGGACTTGAGGCTGACCGGGCAGGCTCCCCCTCACGCCGCGCTGGAATCGGCAGCGCCCTACGCCGCCAGTGCGGGCATCGTCGTGATCCCCACGCCCGGCGTCAACGTGGGCGCGCGCATGATCTACGTTCGTCTTGCCGATGGGCGCGAAGTGCTGTTCGCGGGCGATATCGCGCCGATTCCCGATTCCTGGACGCAGCAGCGCCCCCCGGCTCGACTCGCCACGGCGCATCTCTACAAGGCCAATCGTGATGAGATCTTCGGCTGGCTGGGAACGATCGCGGCATTGCGCGCCGCCGCCCCCGCGCTCCACATCGTCGCGGGCCATGACATGGCCGTGCCCCGGCTGATCGAACCTGGCTTTATCGACACATCCGAGCACAGCCATCGGCCAGGGCGATCAATGGCCCGGTCGGGGGAAATCCCGCCTATAAGCAACTGGCAATGCAGGTTAGGATGCGGTAAGGCGCGGGCCATTGAGGCTGCCGGTGGCGCCCCGTGGAGCGGATCGACTTCGTGAACTACGACCAGATTTTCGACCAGGCTATCGAGCGTCTTCATTCAGAAGGCCGCTACCGGGTGTTCATCGACATCCTGCGCAACAAGGGTGCGTTTCCCAACGCACGCTGCTTCGCCGGACACAACGGCCCCAAGCCGATCACGGTATGGTGCTCCAACGATTATCTGACGATGGGCCAGCACCCCAAGGTGGTGGCCGCCATGGAAGAGGCGCTGCATGATGTCGGCGCAGGCTCGGGCGGCACGCGCAATATCGGTGGCAACACCCATTACCATATCCAGCTGGAACAAGAGCTGGCCGATCTTCACGGCAAGGAAGCGGCGCTGCTGTTCACCAGCGGATACGTGTCCAACGACGCGACGCTCTCAACGCTGGCCAAGCTGCTGCCCGGCTGCGTGATTTTCTCCGATGCGCTCAACCACGCCAGCATGATCGCGGGCATCCGCAATTCCGGCTGCGAGAAGAAGGTGTGGCGGCACAACGATGTCGAGCATCTGGAAGAACTGCTCGCCGCCGCCGATCCCGCCGTGCCCAAGCTGATCGCGTTCGAGAGCGTCTATTCGATGGACGGCGATGTCGCCCCGATCCACGCGATCTGCGACCTGGCGGACAAGTACAACGCCATCACCTATATCGACGAAGTCCACGCTGTCGGCATGTACGGCAAGCGCGGCGGCGGCATCTCCGAGCGTGATGAGGCCGCGGATCGCATCCACATCATCGAGGGAACGCTGGGCAAGGCGTTCGGCGTGATGGGCGGCTATATCGCGGCGGACAAGCGCATCGTCGATTGCATCCGCTCCTATGCGCCGGGCTTCATCTTCACGACTTCGCTGTCGCCCGTGCTGGCGGCAGGCGTCCTTGCTTCCGTGCGTCACCTAAAGTCTTCCAACGAAGAGCGTGAGGGCCAGCAGCGCGCCGCAGCGATGCTGAAGTCGCTGTTCCGGGAGGCTGGCCTGCCGGTGATGGACTCGGTCACGCATATCGTGCCGCTGATGGTGGGCGATCCGGTGAAGGCCAAGAAGATTAGCGATATCCTGCTGGCGGAATACGGCGCCTATGTGCAGCCAATCAACTTCCCCACCGTGCCGCGCGGTACGGAGCGGTTGCGCTTCACGCCAGGCCCCGGCCATACCGACGCCATGATGCGTGAACTGACAGATGCACTGGCGGAAATCTGGGACCGCCTGGAGATGCGCCAAGCGGCCTGAGGTTGCGGGGAATGCTTCGGCTTCCCCCCACCTCGCCCGTCTTGCGAACGTGGGAAGCTATATCCGCTATCATCCACGCCGATAGCTCGCCGCCGGAAGTCCGCCCCAACCGCAGGAACTCGGAAGATCCGATCGTCGGATGAGCCGCCCCTCGGATGTCGGGTCACGCCTTCGCGAGATTTTTGGAAGTGGAGTTCTGTACGTTTGCGTGTGAAACGCGGGCAACCGTGAGCGCAATTACCTGCGCCTACAGCTGATCCCGAACTGGCCAACCGGCCCCATCCGTTCGTGTCGAGCAAAGTCCAAACCCGGTCACGACCAACACCGGCGCTAAATCTTTGTGGTACTCGCCGATGTCGGTGATAGCCGCCTACTCGGGTGAGTAAGCGGCCCTGCCCTCAGATGAATTCGATCTTTTCAACCACGAAGAACTTGTCGCCCGCAGGCACGGTCACTTCGATCTCATCATCGACCTTGCGGCCGATCAGGGCCTTCCCGAGCGGCGAGTTGTAGCTGATGCGGCCAGCCTTGGCGTCGGCTTCATACGTGCCCACGATCTGGTATTTCACCGGCTTGTCATCATCATCCAGCAGCGTCACGGTGGCGCCAAAGATGATCTTGTCACCCGAAAGGGTCGCGGGATCGATGATCTGCGCGCGGCTGATCCTGTCTTCCAGATCGGAAATCGACGCTTCGACCTGGCCCTGGCGTTCCTTGGCCGCATGATATTCTGCGTTCTCGGACAAATCGCCGTGTGCGCGTGCCTCCTCGATCGCGTCAACGATCCGTGGGCGTTCGTCACGCAGGGCCTTGAGATCGGCGGTCATCCGCTCGTAGCCTTCCGCGAGCATCGGCAACTTCTCGACACTGGCCATGTGCTTCGCTTTCGTCCTTATGATGCGCCCGGCGAGGCGCTTATGAGCTAACCGCGCCGGAACCTAGCCCCGTTATATAAGCAATTGGCCCGCTCCTTAAAGGCGCGGGCCGATCGTCTATAATGTAGGGAGGCGCGAAAAGTTTCAGCTATAATAGTCTTGCAACGAACGCACTTCAAGCGGCGCGCCGCGCATCGCCGCGATCGCCTGTGCCGCCGCGCGGCTTGCCGCGGCCGTGGTGAAATACGGGACCTTGCCGGCCAGCGCGGATTTGCGGATCGACTGTGAGTCCTGCAGGCTTTGCCAGCCCTCGGTCGTATTAAAGATCAGCGCGATTTCGCCGTCGACAATCTTGTCGACGATGTGCGGCCGGCCTTCCGCCACCTTGTTCACCAGTTCCACCGGCAGCCCGGCATCGGCAAGGTAACGCTGCGTGCCCGATGTGGCGATGATGCGGAAACCCATCGCCACCAGTTCCTGCACCGCCGGCAGGATCACCGGCTTGTCACTGCCCTTGACCGACACGAATACCGTGCCGCTCTCAGGCAGCTTCATGCCCGCACCCAGCTGGGCCTTGAGGAAGGCGGTGGCGAAATTGGCATCGATGCCCATCACTTCGCCGGTGGACTTCATCTCGGGGCTCAGCACCGGATCGACGCCGGGGAAGCGATTAAACGGGAACACCGCTTCCTTCACCGCCATGTACGGCAGATCGCGCTTGAACGGCGGGAACGTGCTGAGCTTTTCGCCCGCCATCACCCGCGCGGCGATCTTGGCCACCGGCTGGCCGATCGCCTTGGCGACGAACGGCACCGTGCGGCTGGCGCGCGGGTTCACCTCGATCAGGAAAACCTCGCCGTCCTTGACCGCGAACTGGATGTTCATCAGGCCACGCACACCCAGACGCATCGCCAGCAGCTCCGCCTGGCGCTCCATCTCGGCGATGATTTCGGGCGATAGGCTGTAGGGCGGCAGGGTACAGGCGCTGTCGCCCGAGTGGATGCCCGCTTCCTCGATATGCTGCATCACGCCCGCGACGACGACTTGCTCGCCATCGCACAGCGCATCGACGTCGCACTCGATCGCATCGCGCAAGTACTGGTCGATCAGCACGGGGCTGTCGCCGGAAACCTGCACGGCGGTGGTGATGTAGTTGTCCAGCTGCTGCTCGCTGTCGACGATCTCCATCGCGCGGCCACCCAGCACGTAGCTGGGGCGCATCAGCACGGGGTAGCCGATGCGATTGGCCACGGCGACCGCCTCGTCCCGGCTGCGGGCGATGCCGTTCGCGGGCTGCTTGAGGCCCAGCTTGGTGACCATGGCGGCGAAGCGCTCGCGATCCTCAGCCAGGTCGATGGCATCGGGCGAGGTGCCCAGGATCGGAATGCCCGCATCTTCCAGCGCCTGTGCCAGCTTGAGCGGGGTCTGCCCGCCGAACTGCACGATCACGCCGACCAGTTCGCCCGACTGCTGTTCCACCCGCAGGATCTCCAGCACATCTTCGGCCGTCAACGGCTCAAAATAGAGGCGGTCGGACGTGTCGTAGTCGGTGGAGACGGTCTCGGGGTTGCAGTTGACCATGATGGTCTCGAACCCGGCCTCGGCCAGCGCGAAGCAGGCGTGGACGCAGCAATAGTCGAACTCGATGCCCTGGCCGATGCGGTTGGGGCCGCCACCCAGGATCACGATCTTGCGCCGGTCGGACGGCATCGCCTCGTCCTCAGGCTCTCCGAAGATCGGGGCCTCATAGGTCGAGTACATGTAAGGCGTGATCGCCTCGAACTCGGCGGCGCAGCTGTCGATGCGCTTAAAGACGGGCAGCACGCCCAGCTTGTGACGCAGCTTGCGCACTTCCTCTTCGCTGGTGGCGCCGGCCATCGCGCGCAACGCATCGTGCAGCAGGCCCGACCGGCGCGCCTGGGTTTCAGCCAGGCCGCCCGCCACGCCGACCGAGCGCACGGCCAGGTTCGCCAGACGCTTGTCAGAAAAGCCCATCGCCTTCACCCGCCGCAGCCCCTCGGCATCGATCGGCAGGCCATCAGCAGTGATCTTCGCCTCTTCGGCCACGATCTCTTCGATTTGGCGCAGGAACCAGCGGTCGTAATGCGTGATCGCGTGGATCTCTTCGACGCTCAATCCCTCGCGCATCGCTTGCGCGACGATGAGCAGGCGATCGGGCGTCGCCTTGGCGAGCGCGGCGGTGATCACGTCCCTGGCCGCGCCTTCCAGCGCCGGCACCCGGTTGAAACCGTCAAGGCCCGTCTCCAGCCCGCGCAGGGCCTTTTGCATCGATTCCTTGATGTTGCGCCCGATCGCCATGACCTCGCCCACCGATTTCATCGCGGTGGTGAG
>NZ_CAXYKL010000068.1:0-3243 GCF_964277725.1 uncultured Novosphingobium sp.
GCGCATATGCTGGTGGACCAGGCTGTCACCCACCTCGCCAGCCATGGTCAGGAAGCGGATTTGCTGCGTGCCGTCGCACGCTACATCGTGGAGAGGGATCACTGATGGCTGGGGCGGAGCGCGTTGGTGTCTATCCGGGAACGTTCGATCCCATCACTCTGGGCCATGCCGATATCATCCGGCGCGGCGCGAAACTGGTCGATCGGTTAATCTTGGGTGTAACCACCAATCCTTCGAAAAACCCTATGTTCACCCCTGATGAGCGCATCGCCATGGTGGAGCGCGAGGTGGCGTCCCTCGGCATCGAAAACGTCGACGTGGTTGGCTTCAACGCGCTGCTGATGAAGTTTGCCGAGGCGCAAGGGGCCAGCGTGATCGTGCGCGGGCTGCGCGCCGTGGCTGACTTTGAGTACGAGTATCAGATGGCCGGCATGAACCAGCAACTGAACGCCGGCATCGAAACGGTCTTCCTGATGGCTGACGTAGGCCTGCAGCCCATCGCCTCCAAGCTGGTGAAGGAAATCGCGATCTTCGGCGGAGACATTTCCAAGTTCGTCAGCCCGGCCGTTCGCGACGATGTGGAGGCGCGGATCGCCCAGACCGGACGCAAAGGCGATTACTGAGCGATCGCCTTCCGCCTCTTTGTTTCCGTTCATTGCCATGACAGCGGCCAGAGACTATCGCCGCGCGTGACAGTGTTCCCCTGCTGCGGCCCATCCCCCCATGGCCGCGCCTTATGAAGAGTGGCCGATGAAAGCTCGTGTGCTTGTCCCGACGATGATGGGCATGTTGATGGGGCTGGCGCTGACCGCGTCGCCGGCGCTCGCCAAAAAGAAGGCACCCCCACCGACGCCGGAACCAACCGCGGTTTCCACCGCCGTCGATGCCGATATCTCGCATGATGCGGATAACGTGCTGTTGCTGGACTTGTCGGACGGCGGGCGCGTTGCGATCCGCTTGATGCCGCAATGGGCCCCCACCCACGTCGAGCGAATCAAGACGCTGGCCCGGGAAGGCTTCTACAACGGGGTGATCTTCCACCGCGTGATCGATGGTTTCATGGCGCAGACCGGCGATCCCACGGGCACGGGTGAGGGCGGTTCCAAGCTGCCTGACCTGAAGGCGGAGTTCAATGCCGTGCCCCATCTGCGCGGCACGGTGTCGATGGCGCGCACCAACGATCCCAACAGCGCGAACAGTCAATTCTTCATCGTTTTCTACCCTCGCTTCGCGCTCGACCACAAATACACCGTGTTCGGCCGCGTAATCTCCGGGATGCAATATGTCGACGCCATCCAGCGCGGCGAACCGCCTGCCAACCCGACCCGGGTGCTGCAGGCCTCGCTCGCCAGTGACAAGAAGGGGCCGCCGCCTGCCCCCGTTAGCGCTGCGGCACCGTCTCTCAGTGCCGCCAAGCCGAGCCTCTCACAGCCGAACTGACGCCGCTCGGCGCTGACCGATGAACGTCGACCTGTTCGATTTCGAGCTGCCGAACGAGCGCATCGCTCTGCGGCCGGTGAAGCCTCGTGATGCCGCCCGGATGCTGGTGGCCGATGGCACGGCGGAGATAGCCGATCGGCATGTGCGGGATCTTCCGCAGATGCTGCGGGCAGGCGATGTGCTGGTCTTCAACGACACGCGCGTGATCCCGGCTCAGCTGGAGGGGCAGCGGGGCGAAGCACGGATCGGCGCGACTTTGCACAAGCGCATCGATCTGCGCCGCTGGCAGGCCTTTGTGCGAAATGCCAAGCGTTTGCGGCCCGGCAATGTCATCAGCTTCCCGGCGGGGGTTTCCGCGACGGCGGAGCAGCGGTTCGAAGATGGCAGCTGGACGCTGGCGTTTTCAGGCGATGAGCCTGTGGAAGTCTTGCTGGAGCGCGCGGGCCGCATGCCGTTGCCGCCCTACATCGCCGGCAAGCGCCCTACGGATGATGCCGATCGCAGCGATTACCAGACCATGTTCGCTACGCGCGACGGTGCGGTGGCGGCGCCCACTGCCTCGCTCCATTTCACGCCCGGCCTCGTGGAACGGCTGGACGTTGCCGGCATTGGACGTGAGACGCTGACGTTGCATGTCGGCGCGGGCACGTTCCTGCCGGTCAAAGCCGAAGACACGGCTGACCACCGCATGCACGCGGAATGGGGCCGGATCGACGCCGATACCGCCGCCCGCCTCAACGCCGTACGACAAAAAGGCGGCCGAGTGATCGCCGTGGGCACCACCAGCTTGCGCCTGCTGGAAAGCGCGGCGCAGGATGATGGGCAGATCGTTCCGTTCGAAGGTGACACGGCGATCTTCATCACCCCGGGCTATCGCTTCCGCGCGATCGACGGCTTGATGACCAACTTCCACTTGCCCCGATCGACGCTGTTCATGCTGGTCTCGGCGCTGATGGGGCTTGAGCGTATGAAAGACGTCTACGCCTATGCGATAGAAAATGACTATCGCTTTTACTCCTACGGGGACAGCTCGCTATTACTCCCGTAAGCTGTACTTGGTAGGGTAGCGGTAGGCCTTCTATTTTACGCGTTCTCGCAAGATCACGCGCTCGCACCCTCTTTGATGTGCTTCTGTGCCGATCTGCGGAGGCTCTTGTGGGTGAAAGCGCTTCATAAGGCAGATGCGGCATTCCCTTCCGAGAGGCGCCTAAACAGCGATCCCAAGCCAGCAGCGCTGTCACCAGGGTTGTGGCCTAGTTTCCCGGAGTCTCCGTCGGGTTGGGAGCAGGGTGGGATTGTGAGTGGGACCGTCTCTTAGTCAGCCTGACTTTTGTGGTTCGAAGAGCAAGTGTCTGAGGCCCTTTGGCGGGCGACCTCCGCGAGGTGTTTGTAAAAGAAAGATCGTCGCTTCGGGTGAAGCACGCTTCAGCACCTGAAAGCACATCTCTAGATCGATGTGGTTTCAGCTCCGGCGTCCGAGGTCGCAGGGAATAGGCGGCGATATCTCCCATTTCCTCGCCATTCAAATTTGTCCGGCCATGTCCAGGCAACCCAGCGCCGTAAGGCATTTCCGAATCGATTGCAGGTCTCCTTGGTATGTCGCTTCCAGGTGAGCGCCCAGCCTAGCGCCGAGTATCGGCCCGGTGAGGTCTGGCTCGGTCTCGATGATGCGTCGAACTGGACTTGTAACGGTTTTGTGCCGGTCACCTCTCTCATAAAGCCACCTTGGCTTCGAAGGCGAGCGGGCTGATGCCGCCCAGATATGAATGACGACGACGGGTGTTGTAGAAGCCATTGATGTAC
>NZ_CAXYKL010000069.1:0-2626 GCF_964277725.1 uncultured Novosphingobium sp.
TGGTCGGCGATGCCGAAAGCAAGCTGGGCATCGCCGAGCTGGGCATCACGCTGCTGCTGTTCATCGTCGGGCTGGAACTGGCCCCGCATCGCCTGTGGCGGATGCGGCATGAAATCTTTGGCCTGGGCCTGCTGCAGGTGGCGGCGTGCGGGTTGGCGGTAACGGGCGTGATCTTTGCGTTCACGGGCTTTTCGCTCACCGCTTCGCTGGCGCTGGGGCTGCCGCTGGGCTTGTCCTCCACCGCGCAGGTGCTGCCGATGCTGCAAAGCGCGGGCCGCCTGCACACGCCATTCGGAGAACGGGCCTTTGGCATCCTGCTGTTCCAGGACCTGTCGATCATCCCCCTGATCACCATTATCGCCGCGATGAGCCGTAATCCGGCTGCGGCTGAGGGGCCTCCGGGCTGGCTGCTGGTGATCTACACCCTGGCCGCGATCGTGGGACTGGTGGCGGCGGGCCGCTTCCTGATCCGCCCGCTGTTCCGCCTGATCGGCAATCTGGGCGAGCGCGAGATGTTCGTCTTCGCCGGCCTGTTCACCGTGATCGTCTCGGCCGCGGCGATGGAGTTGCTGGGCCTATCCACCGCGCTGGGCGCCTTCATCGCCGGGGTGATGCTGGCCGATACGCCCTATCGCCATGAGCTGGAAGCCGATGTCGAGCCGTTCCGCACCATCCTGCTCGGCCTGTTCTTCATGTCGGTCGGCATGATGGTGAACCTTGATGCAGTCGCCCAGCAGCCGCTCTACGTCTTCACGATGGCCCTGGCGGTGATAACCACCAAGGCGCTGGTCATCTTCCTGATCGGCAAGGCCTTCGGCATGGAATGGCGTGGCGCTTTGGCTCTGGGACTTTTGCTGAGCCAGGGGGGTGAGTTCGGCTTCGTACTGTTCGCGCAGGCGCAGGATGCGCTGCTGATCAGGCCGGAAGCCGGGAGCATCTTCACCGCCGTGGTCACTCTATCGATGGTGAGCACGCCGTTCCTGATGATGGCAACGCGCCGGATGCGTGAGGCGCCGATCACCAAGGAGACGCGGGACGAGCCGCAACCCGATGGCTCGAACGCGCTGATCGTGGGCTACGGTCGCTTCGGCCAGACCGTGGCGCAGATGCTGATCGCCGCAGAGATCGAGGTGACCCTG
Source organism: uncultured Novosphingobium sp. (assembly GCF_964277725.1). Lineage (NCBI taxonomy): Bacteria > Pseudomonadati > Pseudomonadota > Alphaproteobacteria > Sphingomonadales > Sphingomonadaceae > Novosphingobium > uncultured Novosphingobium sp. Next base: position 1,140 of record NZ_CAXYKL010000069.1, read on the forward strand.
ATCGATACCGATGTCGAGATGATCGACATCGCCGATGGCTTTGGCGCGAAGGTCTATTTCGGGGACGGCACGCGGATCGACCTGCTGCGACAAGCCGGTGCCGCCGATGCCGAACTGATCGCGTTCTGCATCGATGGTGACCAGATCACCGAGGCGTTTCTCCACGCGGTGCACCAGGCCTTTCCGCGCCCGCAGATTCTGGTCCGCGCATTCGATCGACGCACGATGGTCGCCCTGAAGGACACGCCGGTGCGCAAGATCGTGCGCGAGGTGATGGAATCCGCCGTAGTGATGGCGCGTACCGCGCTGGATGCGCTGGACGTATCCCTGCAGGATATCGATCGGGCGGAAGCTGCCTATCGCAGCCGTGACAAAGAGCGGCTGACCCTGCAAATCCAAACGGGCGACATCACCGCCGCGCGGGACCGCATCTTCACCCAGCCCTCACGAAGCTAAGCGAACCCGGCGGCGAGTCTCGCCCGTGACCTACGCACCGGCGGGGTCCGCCTCAGCTTCACGGGCACAGCGGGCAGCGAGCCATGCGCAGACGAACAGTTGCAACTGGTGAAAGATCATCACCGGCAGCAACACCATGCCCACTTGCGCGGGTGCAAACAGCGCGCCGGCCATCGGCACGCCTGAGGCGAGGCTCTTTTTCGAGCCGCAGAACAACAGCACGATGCCGTCCTCGCGCGTCAGGCCGCTCCAGCGCGCCATCATCATCGTGGCGGCCAGGATCGCGCCCAGCAGAACCGCGCTGAGCAGCAACAACAGGCCCAGATCGCCAAGGCCCAGCTTCTGCCACAAACCCTGCACCACCGCGGCGCTGAACGCGGAATAGACCACCAGCAGGATCGAGCCGCGATCGACCGGGGTCAGCAGCTTCTTGTGGCGATCCACGAAGCTGCCGATCAGCGGACGCAGCAGGTGGCCCGCCAGGAACGGCAGCAGCAATTGTTCGACGATGCTGCGCACGCCATGCCAGTCAAAGCCTTGGTCGCCCCCCCGCGAGTGGATGAGCAGGCCGGCCAGCAGCGGCGTCAGGAATATGCCGATCAGGTTCGACAAGGAGGCACTGCAAACCGCAGCCGCCACATTGCCGCGGGCGATGGCGGTAAAGGCGATTGAGGATTGCACGGTGGAGGGCAGCAGCGTCAGGAACAGCAGGCCGGAAACCAGCAGCGGGTCCAGCCACTGCGCGGTCACAGCCTGAAGCCCCATGCCGAACGCCGGAAAGATCGCGAAGGTGGCGGCCAGCACCAGCAGGTGCAGTCGCCAGTTGCCGATGCCCTGCATGATCGCCTCGCGCGAAAGCTTGGCGCCATGCAGGAAGAACAGCAGCGCGATCGCGAGATCGGCGATGACCTCGAACATACGCGCACCCGCGCCGCGGGCCGGCAGGACGGAGGCCAAGACGACCACCGCCACCAGGCTGAGCAGGAAGGGATCGACTTTGAATCGAAAGGAAGAACGCGCCATCCGCTCTT
>NZ_CAXYKL010000070.1:0-5952 GCF_964277725.1 uncultured Novosphingobium sp.
GTGGCCACTGCGATACATATAGCAGCGATAGAAGTCGCGGCGGCCAGCGCGAACAAGGCAGCAAGTCCCAGAGCAATCATGGCGAAACCTCCCGGCGATGGAACACGCTGAGGATAGGCTGTGGAAAACCTGTGCCAAAGCTGTTAGTTCCGATTCTGTTCCACCTTTATGTTCATGATTTGTTCCTATGTCAACAAAGTCGAGAGGCTGCTGCCTGCTCGATTTTGCCTCCCTCAGGCGACGGACCGCGAATGGTCGAACTGGTGCAGGCGATGAGTAATAGGTTTGGAATATGGAACGCGGGTCATGCGGGGGCGCCGCACGATGGCAACGGGCTCAAGCGCTGACTCGTCCTGTAGCAGATTCACGGTAATGGCAGTTGTACGATCAAGGCCTTTGATTTGAGAGGCCAGCATTTTCACCGTGTTGATGTTCTGCGAAACGGCATTCCAAATGGTGAAAACCGCCGCTGTACCGGCGAGCGCAAAAATGACAGGCAGTATGGCAGTCATAATGGTTCTCCGCTGGAACGATCGTCCGCGTGCAAGAATTTAATAGGTCCGGGTTTTTCGCCTTGCGGAGTGAACCGTCACGGAGCCCGGAATATATTCTTCAAATACGCATTAACCTTCATAAGTTCCTCTACGTGAACAATAATCATCTGCTTTGAGACGAATGGAAGGGGATGGGCGGCGAGTTGCGGCTGGATTTGTGTTTGGACACAGGCTAAAGCGCGTGCGCCTCGGCACTTTCGTTCGATTCCCGGATGACAAGGTTCGCGGCAATCCACATGGGAAGCGCACATACCGGTGCCTCGGCGGAAGGAATGGCCCTTTGGGTCGTTCTGCCAGGTTCCAGTTTCCCAGAGGTTGAACCGGAAAGGAAATACTTATGGCGGCTCCTGTCGTCACCATGCAGCAATTGATCGAGGCCGGCGCCCACTTCGGCCACCAGACCCACCGCTGGAACCCGCGGATGAAGCCGTACATCTTCGGCGCCCGCAACGGCATTCACATCATCGACTTGTCGCAGACCGTGCCGCTGATGGCGCGTGCGCTCGACTTCATCTCGTCGACCGTCCAGGCCGGCGGCAAGGTGCTGTTCGTGGGCACCAAGCGCCAGGCGCAGGAGCCCATCGCTCAGGCGGCGCGCGCTTGCGGTCAGCACTTCGTCAACCATCGCTGGCTGGGCGGCATGCTCACCAACTGGAAGACGATTTCTGGCTCGATCAAGCGCCTCAAGTCGCTGGAAGAGCAGCTGTCGGGTGACACCACCGGCCTCACCAAGAAGGAAGTCCTGCAGCTGACGCGTGAGCGTGACAAGCTGGAGCTTTCGCTGGGCGGCATCCGCGATATGGGCGGCATCCCCGACGTGATGTTCGTGATCGACGCCAACAAGGAAGATCTGGCGATCAAGGAAGCCAACGTCCTGGGTATCCCGGTCGTCGGCATTCTTGACACCAACGTCAATCCTCAGGGCATCGCCTTCCCGGTTCCGGCCAACGACGACGCCAGCCGCGCTGTGCGCTTGTACTGCGAAGCCGTGGCCCAAGCCGCGACCAAGGGCCGCCGCGAAGGCGTAGCCGATTCGGGTGTCGACGTGGGTGCTCTCGACAATCCGGTTGAGGAAGCCGTCGAGGCTTGAGGAACGGATACCGCGAACCTTCGCGGCACTTCGTCATCGAAATGTCGCGCGCCGGGTCCAATGGGCCCGGCGCGCCTGACCATTCAAGTAAAGAGGAATTGAGCGATGGCTTACACCGCCGCTGATGTGAAGAACCTGCGCGAGCGCACTGGCGCCGGCATGATGGATTGCAAGAAGGCGCTGACCGAGACTGACGGTGACTTCGAAGCCGCCGTTGACGCTCTGCGCTCCAAGGGGCTGGCGGCTGCTGCCAAGAAGTCCAGCCGCACTGCCGCTGAAGGCCTGGTCGGCGTGGCCGTTTCGGGCACCAAGGGCGTGGCTGTCGAAGTTAACTCCGAGACGGACTTCGTCGCCAAGAACGAGCAGTTCCAGGACTTCGTGCGCAACGCCACCGAGGCTGCTTTGGGTATCGGCGGAGACGATGTCGACGCGCTGAAGGCCGCGGCTTACCCTACCGGTGGTACCGTTGGTGACGCGCTGACCAACAACGTCGCCACCATCGGTGAGAACCAGCAGATCCGCCGCATCAAGACGGTCGAAGTGTCGCAGGGCCTGATCGTGCCCTACATGCACAACGCCGCCGCGCCGAACCTTGGCAAGATCGGCGTTCTTGTGGCTCTGGAATCGGAAGCTCCGGCTGAGGTTCTGGAGACGCTGGGCAAGCAGATTGCCATGCATATCGCTGCTGCGTTCCCGCTGGCATTGAATGCTGACGATCTCGATTCCGAGCTGATCGAGCGCGAGCGCAAGGTCGCCGCTGAGAAGGCTGCCGAGAGCGGCAAGCCCGAAGCGGTTCAAGCCAAGATGGTGGACGGCGCGATCGCCAAGTACGCCAAGGAAAACGCTTTGCTCAGCCAGCTGTTCGTGATCGACAACAAGACGCCGATCCAGCAGGTTGTGGATCAGGCCGGCAAGAAAGCCGGCAAGAAGATTGTTCTGAAGGACTTCGTCCGCTACCAGCTGGGTGAAGGCATCGAGAAGCAGGTGACGGACTTCGCGGCGGAAGTCGCCGCTGCCGTCGCGGGCTGATCTTCTTTCAAATCAAAGAAGCTGCGGGCCGGGAGCGAAAGTTCCCGGCCCGTTTTGCGTTTCGGCGATAGGTAAAAAGACCCTAAAGACCGCCCATGAAGCGAAAGCCAAAGCGGTACGCCTGTGGTTTGATGCCGCCGTCTGCCGGACCGGGCCCGACGGTGACAAGTTCCAGCGTTCCATCGGCGACAGGAATGGGCACGCCTTGCTTCAGCTCAGCGGTGTAGCTGCCACTACCCAAGTCGATTCGAACTTGTACGCGAACTTGCCCCGCCCAAACGCAGCGCACCGACGGCGGGCAGCGACTGTCTTCCAGCAGCGCCAGCGGGGTCACGCGTGGCCCGTTCACGGACGCGGTTTTGCCGATCGCTGCGTAAACCAAGCCCTCCGTCTGCTGCGAATCGTGGACGGGTTGCGGGTGGGGGACCGCACATCCGGTCATTGCCACCGCGCATGCGGGCAAGAGGAGCAACCTAAGCATCGGAAGATACAAGCCTGTTGATGCTGAACGCATTCCGAATGCTTGGCGCGGTCGGAACTGCGCGCTAGGGCGCAACCATGTCCGATAACGAAGCAACATTACCTGATTGTCAGCTGTACCTGATCTCGCCTCTCGACGTAACGGGATCATTTCCGGAGCGGCTGACGCGCGCGCTGGAGGCAGCGCCAGTCGCCGCCTTTCAACTCCGCCTGAAGGACATCGACCAGCATGAGATCGCTCGCCTGGCTGAGCCGCTTCAGCGAATTTGTGCGGATCGCGATGTTGCGTTCATCGTCAACGATTCGATCAGCCTCGCCAAGCGAATCGGCGCGGACGGCGTACACCTGGGGCAGGGCGATGGCGATCCGGTGGAAGCCCGCAAGATACTAGGGCGCGGTGCCCAGATCGGCGTGACGTGTCATGACAGCCGTCACCTGGCGATGGAAGCTGGCGAGGCAGGCGCCGACTACGTTGCGTTCGGTGCGTTTTTCCCCACGGTCACAAAGGCAGTGGAGCATCAGGCCGCGCCAGACCTGCTTTCCTGGTGGCAAAGCCTGTTCGAACTGCCCTGTGTCGCGATCGGGGGCATCACGACTGAAAACTGCGCTCCCCTGGTGCGGGCGGGCGCGGACTTCCTTGCGGTGAGTGGGGCCGTCTGGCGGGACGACGAAGCGGCAGCGGTCATGGGGCTTCATGAAGCGATCACCAACGCCCGGTTGGCCTGACCATGATTCCAAAGCCATACCAGGCGGTACGACAAAATAAAATCATCCCCAAATACGCGATAAGCCGTTTGCCCGGTGCTGTTTTTAGTCTTGTGCGCCACGCGCTCCCGACCGAAAGATAATACTCGGTACAATAGAGAGCGCAGTCGAGCTGGGGGGCTCGAGTGCGGGGGTAGTCGGCTTATGAACAACTTGGACACGCATCCCACGGGTGACGACGCAGCTTGCCCTTATGCAAAAGTTCTTGTTGGCCTGACCAAAAAGCAGCACGAAGTTTTCGAATTGCTGGCAGAAAATCGCACTAGCAAGGAGATCGCGTGGCGACTGGGTGTGACGGAGGGGGCCATCACTCAGCGCATTGAGGCGGTTCGTAGCCAGACGGGTTTCCCGCCGCGTGCTGATCTGGCTCGGGCCTATGCTCGGCTTCGCGCGTCTGAAGCATTTGCGGTCGTCAAGGAGCCGGAGGTCACCCCCGTCGCCTTTCGCCCGGCATGCACCTGCGGTGGTCGAGGGGCTTCGGGGCTAAGTGCTACTGCCCTGCCATTGTCGGGCTTCGATAACGGTCTCAGGCGTTTTGCAGCCATGATCGCCATAGCGGTTGGCCTTCTCGTGGCGGCGTTGGTGGCGTTGAGTGTGGCGCAAACTCTGTCTGACTTTCTCTAAAAGCCCCCCGTTCCTCCTTCTTCTGAAACGGAAATTTTGATGCTCGGTATTGCGAGGGTGGCCGCCCTTGGGATTCTGTGGGCCATCACGGTCGTCCAAGACAGCAAGCGGGACCGGGCGATCGCCTCGGCTTTTGTGATCGCGACCTTGCTCGAGGATGCGGTGCCTGATGCGAATGGCCCTGGCATGTGGCGCGATCTGCCCATCATGATCGAGATGACCGAGATGATTGCGCTCTCGGCCCTCGCGATCATCAGCGACCGTCAATACCCGCTGTGGATCGGCGGCGGTCAGATCATCGTGGTGATCTTCGAGGCGATCTCGACGGTGTCTATTGGCAGTTGGGAGGCAGCTTGCAGGATGATCGTGGAGTGGGGTCATGGGGTTCAATTTGCGGCATTGGCGGTTGGTGTCGTCGTCACGTGGAAGCGCAAGAGGTCGATGACGTTGCGCACCGGCCAGGCATGAACCGTTTTTGGCGTGCATTCGGGCGGCATCACGTATCCCACCACCATTGATGCTCTTGGCCAGGCCTGCCTCCAACGCTCAGGTCGCCCGGATTTAGCCACTCTACCTGATCCGTGACTTGCCGGGAAAGAACGCAGGCAACGTATCAGCAACTTCACTTGGCGTTCAGCGCGACGCTGGCTATAGACCCCGCCATGCTCGAAAGATCGCGTTTAAAGCCCGTCGTGTTCGCTATCGCCACCGGAGCGATGATCCTGACCGCGGGTTGCGCCGGTCGTGGTGGCGGCAAGAAGGACACCGCCTACGTCGCGCGCGATGTCGACACGCTCTACGCTGCGGCACAAAACCGGCTTGAGCGCGGGCAGACCAAGCAGGCCGCCGCCTTGTTTGATGAAGTTGAGCGCCAGCATCCCTACTCGCCGTGGGCCCGCCGCGCCCAGCTGATGAGCGCGTTCAGTTATTACGTCGCGCGTGATTACAACAAGGCGGTACAATCCGCGCAGCGCTTCCTGTCGATCCACCCCGGCAACAAGGATGCGCCTTACGCCTACTACCTGATCGCCGTATCCTATTACGAGCAGATCAGCGACGTGACGCGTGACCAGAAGATCACCCAGCAGTCAAAGCAGGCGCTGACCGATGTCATCCGCCGCTATCCGACCACCAGCTTCGCCGCAGACGCCAAGATCAAGCTCGACTTGGTGAACGATCACCTCGCGGGCAAAGAGATGACGATAGGACGTTATTACGAACGCAGTGGCAAGTGGCTGGCCGCAACGCTGCGCTTCCGCAACGTCGTGGATAATTATCAGACGACCAGTCACGCGCCCGAAGCGCTGTACCGACTGGTGGAGGGTTATCTGGCGCTCGGCGTGGACGACGAAGCGCAGAAAGCCGCGGCCGTGCTGCAGAACAATTATCCCGGAAGCGAGTGGTACGCGC
>NZ_CAXYKL010000071.1:0-6699 GCF_964277725.1 uncultured Novosphingobium sp.
TGATGGAAAAGGGGCTGGACGTCTTTTCCGATTCGATCGACGCATTGCGGCGGCGGGGCGTGCCGCACAAGGTGATGGTCATCGGCGAAGGCCCCGCGCGCGAGTGGTTCGAGAGCCGCCTGCCCGGCGCAGCCTTCGTCGGCTTTCAGGCCGGGGCGGACCTGGGCCGCGCGGTCGCCAGCATGGACTTGCTGTTCAACCCATCCGTCACCGAAACATTCGGCAATGTGACCCTGGAGGCGATGGCCTGTGGCCTGCCGGTCGTGGCGGCGGCAGCCACCGGCAGCGAGAGTCTGGTGGAGGATCACGTCTCTGGCAGGCTGGTCCGGCCGGGCGCGGTGCATCAATTTGCCGAGGCCCTGCGCGCCTATTGCGAAAGCCCGGACCTGCGCGCACGCCATGGTCAGGCAGGCGAACGACGAGCGGCAGATTTCAGCTGGGATCGGATCAATCAGGCCGTCGCCGACACATACCTGCGCCTCGTTCGCACCAAGTCCGGCGGCTAAGGCCCCTCGACCTCCGCACGTGATGCCCTTGCCGAAAAATGCTCCATTCAAGTCAGGACGCGGCGGGTCCGCATGCGAATGGCATAGAGCAGCAGGCCTACCGCCACGATCCAGATCAGGCCCGTCATTCCCCAGTTAGCGGCGGTCTTCATGCTGGGCGGGGTCGGGGTGGCGAAGTCATAGACCTGCGTGGTGGCCAGACCCAGTATTGAGAAAGCAAAGGCATACGCCGCCCACAGCGACCGGCCTAGCAGCAACAGCGCCCCGATCAGGCTGAAGCCAACGCCAGCGGCCCAGCCCAGCACCACCCAGGCCGGATAGGCATCGAGGTAGTCGATCATGTCCGGCGGCAGCGGCGCAAGGTAACCCGCGTCACGAACGTTGGTCATCACGAAATCGTAGCAGCCATATCCGCTCCACAGCAGGCTGAGGATGCCGACGACCCACAGGTGCAGCGGGGCTTTTACCTCCGGGTCGATCTGTTTCGCGGTGTCGGGTTCGATGGTCACGGTGGCGCATCGTAGGCGCACCGGTTTGCCGATGCAATCCGACCGGGCAATCGCTAGATGGCGGATATGGCCGACCTTTTCGCCGATGACCTGCCCGCCCAGCCGCCCGAGCCGACGCGCGCCGACGCCCCCCTGGCCGACCGCCTCCGCCCCAAGGATCTGGGCGAGGTCGTGGGGCAGGAACATGTGACGGGGCCGGAAGGCGCGATCGGTCGGATGGTGGCGGCAGGACGGTTGTCATCGCTGATCCTGTGGGGGCCGCCCGGAACCGGCAAGACCAGCATCGCACGATTGCTGGCGGATGCGGTGGGGATGCGCTTTGCCGCGGTGAGCGCGGTGTTCTCCGGCGTGGCGGACCTCAAGAAGGTGTTCGCGGAGGCCGATATCGCGACGAAGGCCGGGCAGCGGACGCTGCTTTTCGTGGATGAAATCCATCGCTTCAACCGGGCGCAGCAGGACGGCTTCCTTCCTTACGTGGAACGCGGCACCGTTACGCTTGTCGGTGCGACGACGGAGAACCCCAGCTTCGAATTGAACGCCGCGCTGCTCAGCCGTGCCCAGGTCCTGATCCTGCACAGGCTGGATGCGGCAGCGCTCGGCTCCCTGCTCGCGCGGGGAGAAGAGCTTGAAGGCCCACTGCCCCTGACGCCCGCGGCGCGGGAGGCGCTGGTGGCATCCGCGGATGGCGATGGGCGTTTCCTGCTGAACCAGGCCGAGACGCTCTATGCCGCGAAGCTGGACGCCCCGCTCGACCCGGCGGCGCTGGGCAGCTTTCTACAACGGCGCGTGGCGGTGTACGACAAGGATCGGGAGGGGCACTACAACCTCATCTCCGCCCTGCACAAATCGCTGCGCGGATCGGACCCGCAAGCGGCGCTCTACTACATGTCGCGTATGCTGACGGCGGGAGAGGAACCGCTCTATGTCTTGCGCCGCCTGACGCGCTTCGCCAGCGAGGATATCGGCCTGGCAGACCCGCAGGCACTGATCCAGTGCCTGGCGGCGAAGGACGCTTACGACTTCCTGGGCTCGCCGGAAGGCGAACTCGCCATCGTGCAGGCGTGCCTCTATTGCGCCACCGCGCCCAAATCGAACGCGGCCTATGCAGCGCAGAAAGCGGCGTTCAAGTCGGCACGGCAGACCGGATCGCTGATGCCGCCCGCCAGCATTCTCAACGCGCCAACCAAGCTGATGAAGGACATCGGCTACGGCAAGGACTACGCGTACGATCACGACGCCGCCGATGGATTCTCAGGCGCGGACTATTGGCCCGAAGAGATGGAACCGCAGACGTACTACAAGCCAGTGCCGCGCGGCTTCGAGCGACAGGTGATCGAACGGATGGATTGGTGGGAGAAAAAGCGCCGTGAGCGGCGTGAGGAATGAGGCGTTTGCGCACCCGAATAAGCGCCTGACGATCCCACAGCATTCAGGCCTATCTCTCTGGGACGACTCGACTTCGCTCGACGCGAACGGGACGCGGATGCTGCCCGGCCAATGACTCCACGTTTCGGGAACTTCCTGGCCATCGACTGGTCGGGCGCCGTGGGCCCGCGCCAGCCGGGTATCGCGCTGGCGCAATGTTCGATCGAGGGAGACGCCCCCCGCCTGCTCGCGCCGCCGGATCATCGCCATTGGTCGCGCGAGATGGTTCTGCGCCATCTGCGGCACGACTTGTCTGCCGATACGTTGGTCGGCATGGATCTTGGCATATCCCTGCCCTTCAAAGACGGTGGGGCTTTCTTCCCCGGGTGGGAGCGGTCTCCCGCCGATGCCCCGGCCTTGTGGGCGTTGATCGACACGATCTGCGCCGACGATCCGAACCTGGGCGCCGGAAGCTTCGTCGATCATCCCGATCTCAGTCCTTACTTCCGGCGGCACGGCGGGCGCGAAGGGGATCGCTTTCACCTATCGGGCACCGCCCATCGGCGCGGCCGCTTCCGCGTGACCGAAACCGCGCAGGAGCGCGCCGGGTGCAAGCCGTACAGCAACTTCAACCTGGTAGGCGCGGCGCAAGTCGGAAAATCCAGCCTGACCGGGATGCGGTTGCTTCATCAACTGCGGAGCCAGGTTTTCGTTTGGCCGGTGGATGGGCGGGACATTCCCGCAAGCGGTTCGGTGGTCGTGGAAATCTATACCGCCATCGCCGCGCTGGCCGCCAGCCGCCGCGCCGGCCGTTCGAAGATTCGAGACGGCGCGGACCTGGATGCAGCGCTGGTCCAGCTGGGCTCCCCGCCCACCGGCTTGTCCGGCCCGCTGGATGATCACAGCACCGACGCCTTGCTGACCGCCGCGTGGCTACGCCGCCATGCCGACGACAAGGCGCTTTGGCATCCGCCCGAACTGACCGAGAAAATAGCGCTTACAGAGGGGTGGACGTTCGGCGCGGCTTAGATCAGACTTCGCGACGGGAGGGGGTGTTCGTCAATGGCGGGCACCCCTTCGCGCGTTCATCATAGGGGCCGCCAATGAAAACAAGAATGACATTGCTGACCGGGATCGCCTGCCTGGCGCTCAGCGCATGCACCACCGCTACCGCGCCGCCGGTTGCCGAAACTTCGCCGCCATCCACCCAGCCCGCTGCCCAAGCCGCCTGGAAGGACTTCGTGCAGGCCACCATCCAGCAGTGGTTTACGCTCGATCCTTCGACCGCGGTCTATCAGGGCGATCACCGGTTCGATGGCAAATTGCCGGACTGGAGCGAGGCCGGCTTGGCCACTCGTATCGCCTTCCTGCGCTCCGTGGTGAGCGACGCTGGCGCTTACACCAACCTTTCGCCGCAGGATGCCATGGAGCGCGATAACCTCGTCTCCTACGCCCGGCGGGAATTGTTCTGGATCGTCGACGCGGATCGCCCGCACAACAACCCTGATTGGTACATCACCGGCGGGCTCGATCCCAACGTCTACGTCAGCCGCGAATATGCCGACAAGCCGACGCGGATGCGGGCGATGATCAACTTCTTCAACGCGGTCCCCACGGCCGCCGCCAACATCCGCGCCAACCTGAAGACGCCGCTTCCGGCCAGTTTCGTGAAGTACGGCGTGGCGGGCTTCGGAGGTTTCGCCGAATATTACCGAGGCGACGCGCGCACCGCTTTCGCCGATGTGGCAGACCCGGCGCTCCAGGCGCAGTTCAAGGCATCGTCCGAAAAGGCGGGTCAGGCCATGGCGGACCTCACCGCGTGGCTGAAGACGCAGCAGGCCAGCGCGACGCAGAACTTCCCAATGGGCGCGGATCGTTTCTCGAAGATGCTGAAAGAGACCGAAATGGTCGACCTTCCGCTGGATCAGATCGAGGCGATCGGTCGTGCCGATCTCAAGCGCAACCAGGAAGCGCTGAAGCTCGCCTGCGCCCGATACACGCCCGGCAAATCGATCGCGCAGTGCTTTGACAAGCTCAACGCCGATAAGCCGAAGGAAGGCCCCGTGGCCGCGGCGGCCGCGCAGATCCCGGAGCTGACCGCGTTCGTGCGCGAAAAGGATCTCGCCACCATCCCCGGCACCGAGCAGGCTCTGGTCCGCGAGAGCCCGCCCTATAACAGACAGAACAGCGCTTACATCGACCCGCCGGGACCGTTCGAAAAGGGCATCCCGTCGATCTACTACATCTCGCCACCCGATCCGGCTTGGTCGAAGCAGAAACAGCAGGACTATATCCCCGGCAAGAACGATCTGCTGTTCACTAGCGTGCACGAAGTCATGCCGGGGCACTTCCTGCAGTTCCTGCATTCGAATCGCGCGCCTTCGTGGATCGCACGCATCTTCGTACCTTATGCCTATGCTGAAGGTTGGGCGCACTACACTGAAGAGATGATGTGGGAAGCGGGCCTCGGCAATGGCGACGCCGGGGTGCACGTCGGCCAGATCTCGAACGCCTTGCTGCGGGATTGCCGCTTCCTCTCCGCCGTGGGCATGCATGCGCGCGGCATGACCCAGGCGCAGTCGGAAGCGATGTTCGAGAAGGAGTGCTACCAAACCGAAGGCACCGCAGAGCAGCAGGCCGCGCGCGGCACTTACGATCCGGCCTACCTCAATTACACCTTGGGCAAGCTGATGATCCGTAAGCTGCGTGACGATTGGACTGCCACACGTGGCGGCAAGGCGGCGTGGAAATCGTTCCACGACACCTTCCTCGGGTTTGGCGGCGCGCCGATCCCGCTGATCCGCCAGCAGATGATGAACGAACCGGAGCCTCGCGCCGTCTTCTGACGTACGCTGCAAAGCCACTGGACCGGCGCCCCCTCCTCGCGGTATGGGGCGCCGCAACCGCTTCATCGCGGGCCGGCTTAGCTCAGTTGGTAGAGCACCTGATTTGTAATCAGGGGGCCACGGGTTCGAATCCTGTAGCCGGCACCATTCCCGCGCCACCCGATCGCTCAAAGCGTGTGGCTGGCGGGAACGACCTAGCAAAAGTTACGTTTTGAACGCGCAAGGAGATTGACCATGCGCGTTCGCCTTTTGACGACTTCCGCTGCCGCCTTGGCTTTGCTTGCCGGCGCGGCGATCGCTGATCCCGGCGGTGGTAAAGGCGGCCCCGGCGGCCCTCCCGGTGGCGGTGGCCCCCGTGCGGAAGGTCAAGGTCCGGGTGACGGCCCAGGTGGACCCGGCGGTGGACCGGGCGGTGGTCGCGGTGGTGAAGGCCCTCGCGGTGGACCAGGTCGGGATGCAGGTGGCCCCGGACGTGATCGTGGCGGCCCGCCGCAGGCCGAGCGGGGCGGCCCCGAGCACGGTGGTCCCGAGCGCGGTGGTCGCGAGCGCGGTGGTCCTGAGCGCCGGGCGGAACGCGGAGGCCCGGACCGGGATGGACCACGCGGCGGCCCCGGTCGTGCGCCCGATGATCGTCCCGGTCGCGAGCCTGATCGCGGTCCTGAGTGGGCCGATCGCGATGGGCCGGGACGGGGCCGCGGCCCAGAGCGCGGGCCGGAATTTCGGGGAGGCCCTGATGGCCGATCACCAGGGCCTGATACATGGCGCGGCGGCCCGGGGCCCGACGGCCCTCGACGTTTCGCCGTGCCGGAAGACCGGCGCACGCGCGTGGTGACACGCGTTGGCGACTATAGCTGGGGTTCGTTCGCTCCGCCCCGCCAAGCCGACGTTTTCCGTGGCTGCCCGCCGGGGCTGGCGCGCAAATACAACGGCTGCAATCCGCCCGGTCTGGTGCGCCCGCGTGAGGAAGCCTGGTATCGCCCGGACTGGTACGGTTCCGATTGGGGCAATGACTACCGCTATTCGGACGGATACCTGCTGCGCACCAGCGGAAGCTCGGTGCTCAGCTACATCCCGCTGCTGGGCGGTGCGTTGTCGCTGGGTCAGGTATGGCCTTCCGCCTATGAGCCGGTCGCGCTGCCGCAGTACTATAACGACTATTACGATCTCGGACCTTCAAATTCGTATCGGTACTATGATGATACGATCTACGGCGTAGATCCCGGCAATTCGCAAATCAGCAACGTCATAGCGTTGCTGACAGGCAGCGACATCGCGATCGGCCAGGCCATGCCGGAAGGGTATGACGTGTACAACGTGCCCTACGATTACCGCGATCGTTACTATGACACGGACGAGGCGAATTATCGTTACAGCGACGGGACGATCTATCAGATCGATCCCACGACCCAGTTGGTGCAGGCCGCCATCCAATTGCTGACGTAAGAGGAACTGCGATGCAAAAGCGTATGATCG
>NZ_CAXYKL010000072.1:0-10180 GCF_964277725.1 uncultured Novosphingobium sp.
TGTCTCGCACCATGGCGTTTGTCGCGTGGAGGCGTCGTCTGGTCGACGCAGCCGGTTCGGTGTCAGCTTGTGTGCAACTTGCGCACGGCACGCGGCATTCTCCGGGCAAACGCCTAGTTGATGGAAGAATTCTGATGATCAAGATCATGCTTTTCGCCGCCGGAGCGGCCCTCGCGGCGGCTTCCCCCACGATCGCGCAAGACGGCACCACTGTCGATCCGGCCGACAATGCGGCCCTGAACGACCCCAACGTGATGACAGTGCGCAACGTGACGCGCACGGAAATGGCGCATGGGCTGCAGATTTTCGACGCAGGCGGCAAGCCGGTCGGCATGGTAGAGCGGATGTCGGGCAACGACGTGATCATCAGCAGCGGCACGCGTGAGTACACGGTGCCGATCACCGACTTCTATGCCTATAACCAGCACGGGCAGGACTATTTCGCAACGCGCACGCCCAAGGCTACGCTGGAAGCGCAGTCCTCGACCAGCGGCACCAAACCGATCGCTATGCGGTGAGGACGAGGCGGCAGCCGAGGCTGGCACACCGCTAGCTTGGTTGCCCGCAGGGTGAGAGGCGGACGGAGGCTGCCCAGCCCCCGCCCGCGCGTTTCTCAGAGAATGCCGGCTTTTACTCCGGCGCGCTTGAACATGCCGACGATCTGTTGAACCTGCTCCGCCGTATGTGCGGCGCACAGCGAGCAGCGCAGCAGCGTCATGTTGGCGGGCGTTGCCGGCGGGCGGGCAAGGTTCACGTAAAGCCCTTCGTGCAGCAGGGCTTCCCACATCGCCGCGCCGCGCTCCAGGTCGGGCATGATGACTGCGATGATCGCGCTTTGCGGGGTTTCGGTGCCAAGTTGGAAGCCCGCGGCCTTGAGCGCCGCGTGCAACGTGCGTGAATTCTCCCACAGATGCGCGCGCTTGTCGGCCGCGTGCATCAGCTTGCGGATCGACGTGCAGGCGGTGGCGACGACGCTGGGCGGCAGGCTGGCGGTAAACACGTAAGGGCGGCAGACCAGCCGCATGATCTCGAACTTGGGATGGTTCGAGACGCAGAAGCCGCCCACGGTGCCGACCGACTTGGAGAAGGTGCCGATCACGAAATCGACATCGTCCAGGCAGCCCTGATCCTCGGCCACGCCGCGCCCGTTGGGGCCAATGAAACCCATCGAATGCGCTTCGTCCACCAGCACCATCGCGCCATGCTTCTTGGCGACGGCGATCATTTCCTTGAGCGGGGCGATATCGCCCATCATGGAATAGACGCCTTCCAGGATCACCAGCTTGCCCGCGCCGTCGGGAATGCGCCTCAGGCGCTTTTCCATGGCCTTCAGGTCGTTGTGCTTGAACGGCACGACTTCGGCGTCACCCATCTTGCAGCCGTCCCAGATGGAGGCGTGGCTGTCGATGTCGAGGATGATGTAGTCGCCCTTGCCGGCGATGGTGGAGATGATGCCCAGGTTCGCCTGGTAGCCGGTCGAGAACACCATGGCATGATCCATGGCATAGAACTCGCACAAGGCCTGCTCGACCGCCTTGTGGCCTGAATAGGTACCATTGAGCACCCGGCTGCCGGTGGTGCCCGAGCCGAAGTCGGTCAGCGCCTTCTGGCCCGCCTCGATCACGTCGGGATCGAAGGTCATGCCCATGTAGTTGTAGGTGCCCAGCAGGATCGTCTCACGCCCGTTGCAGATCGCCGTGGTGGGCGAAAGCACCCGGTCCATCACCAGGCTGAAGGGATCTTCCACGCCCGAGTCGAGCAGGTTGCGGCGCATCTCGATCAGCGGATCAAACTTGCTGAACAAGTCGGGCTGGCCGCCCTCGATAACCTCGGGCTGGTCCGGCTGGTTTACGGCTTCGGTCATGTCAGATCAGCCCTTCAGCTTCACCACGGCGTCGATCAGCTGGCCGTAGTTTTCGATCTCGGCCTGCTGATTCATGCTGATGATGATATCGAACTCGTCCTCGATGGCGGCCACGAAATCCATGATGGTCAGGCTGTCGAATTCCAGATCGTCGGTGAAGCGGGTGGCGTCGGTGATGGCCACGCCCTTCTTGTTGAACGGTTCGATCAGGGTGTCGATGCGGGCCTTGGTGGCTTCGCGGTCCATGGGTCTGCTCCGAATTGCTTTGCGGCGCTTGTGGCCTCAGAATGGGGCGCAAAAGCGGCGATGGGGGTAGGGTGTCAAGCCTTAGAGGACTATTCGCGGCGCGGCTTGCGGCGAACGCAGTGCGTTTAGACGAGCGCCCGAACCGCCTGCATGAACGGTCCGATCGATACCGGCTTGGCCAGATACCCCTCCGCCCCGGCCTCACGAATGCGTTCCTCGTCGCCCTTGCCGGCGTAGGCGGTCACCGCCAGCACCGGGATGGTTCGCAAGACGGGGTCCTTTTTCGCCGCCTCGATCAGGTCCAGCCCGGAGACGTTGGGCAGCTGGATATCCATGATGATCAGGTTCGGCACGAACTCGCGCGCCCGTTCCAGCGCGTCACGGCCATCGGCGACCGGCTCCACCGCGAAGCCCTGGCTTTTCAGGACGTCGCAGAACAGCTTTCTGTTGAGGTCGTTGTCCTCGACAACGAGAATGCGCTTTGCCATTCGGTTCGCGACCCTATCTACCATATGGCATGAATGCTTATCCGCCCTCTATGGCACCGACACGAGGCTGACAATTCCCACTCCTACGCAAAACTCCGGAGGCGGCGATCCGCAAACGCTGGCGCTGAACGCGCTGGGCTGGATCGTCATCGACGATGATCGTGCCGGGCGCTTTCTGGCGCTGACCGGATTGACCCCTGACGAACTGCGCGCCTCGCTGGGCTATCCCTCCACGCTGGCGGCGGTTCTTGAATATCTTTGCGGCCATGAGCCGGACCTGATCGCGGCGGCCGAGGCGCTGGGCTGCCGCCCGCAGGACCTGGTCGCCGCTCGCGAAAGGCTTACCGCATGAACCGCCCCCTGGTGATAACCGATTGCGACGAAGTGCTGCTGCACATGATATCGCATTTCCGCGACTGGCTGGCCGAGGAGGAGGGCATGACCTTCGACATGTCCCGCCACGATTTCGCCAATGCCATCACCAACAGCCTCACCGGCGAGAAGCTGGAGCAGAAAGCGATCTGGGAACTGCTCAACAAGTTCTTTGACGAGCAGATGCATCGCCAGACCGCCGTGGCCGGCGCGATCGATGCCATCGGGGCGCTGAGCCAGGAGGCCGACGTGGTGGTGCTGACCAACCTGATGGATCACCGCCGCGATTCGCGCACCAGGCAACTGCTGGAGCATGGCCTGGACCTGCGCGTCTTCACCAACCAGGGGCCCAAGGGTCCGGCGTTGAAGGCGATCCTGGACGAGTACCAACCCAGCCGGGCCGCGTTCATCGATGATCTGCCGCAGCATCACGATTCGGTCAGCGCCATCGCGCCCGAGGTTTCGCGCCTGCATCTGTGCGCCGAGCCGCTGATCGCGCCCAACATCACTTGTGCGCACAAGGCGGGCCACGCCCATGCGCGAATCGATAACTGGGCGGAGGCCGCTCCCTGGCTGCTCTCCCGCCTGCATGACGAAGAAAAGGAACAGGCATGAGCGATAACGCAATCGAAGCCCGTCTGGCCGAACTCGGTCTGAGCCTGCCTGAGCCGGCAGCGCCCGTGGCGGCCTACGTGCCGGTGGTGATCGCGGGCGGCCTGGCGCATGTCTCGGGGCAATTGCCCTTCATCTCCGGCAAGCTCGTCACCGGGCGGCTGGGTGAGGATGTCCAGGTGGAAGACGGCGTGCTGGCGGCGCAGGCTTGCGCGGTGATGATCCTGGCGCAATTGAAAAAGGCGCTGGGCTCGCTCGATCGCGTGGAGCAGATCGTCAAGCTGGGTGGCTTCGTCAGCTCCACCGCCAGCTTCACCGATCAGCCCAAGGTGATCAACGGCGCGTCCGAACTGATGGCGGCAGTCTTCGGCGAGGCGGGACAGCATGCCCGCAGCGCGGTGGGCGTGCCGGTGCTGCCGCTGGGTGCCGCGGTCGAGGTTGATGCGATTGTCGCTGTCCGGCCTCTTTGATTTTCTGACACTGGACCGCTGGCGCGCTCCGCCGCCCGACCCGCGCAAGGTCGAGTGGGTGGGCGCGCAGGACTACGCCCATCGCGGCCTGCATGGCCCAGGCGTGCCGGAAAACTCGCTCGCCGCTTTTCGCGCCGCGGTCGAGGCCGGGCTGGGCATCGAACTGGACGTCCAGCGGTCTGGTGATGGGCAGGCGGTGGTGTTCCACGACAGCATGCTGGAGCGGCTGACCGGTACCGAGGGTGAGATCGGCCGATACAGCGCCGAGCAATTGGGCCGAATAGCGTTGGAAGGCTCGGCCGAGACGATCCCCACGCTGCGCCAAGCGCTGAATGTGATCGGCGGACGCGTGCCGGTGCTGATCGAGATCAAGACGCAGCGGCGCGATCGCGTCGCGGCCCTGTGCCTCGCCGTGCGCCGGGTGCTGGAGGGTTATGTGGGACATCACGCGGTGATCAGCTTCGATCCGCGTGTCTCGCGCTGGTACTGCCGGCACTCGCCTCACACGGTCCGTGCGCTGACCATCAGCGAGGGAGAGGACCGGGCGCTGGCAGGCATGATCCGCCGCCGCCTGGCCTTGTGGCATGCCCGGCCGGACTTTCTCACTTACGACATCCGCGACTTGCCCAGCCGCTTCGCCACGCGCCAGCGGGCCCGGGGCCTGCCGATCGTGACCTGGACGGTCAGCAGTGCGACGCATCGCGAACGGGCGCTGCTACATGCCGATGCGGACATCATCGAGGGTGAGGGGCTTGAGTCCGCTCAGTCGCAGCGGGCTCAGTCGCTCACCGACAGCTCCCATCCGGGCGATCCGGCATGAGCGAAGGCGATATCATCGCGAAAGTGGCGGGCGGGGTGTCCGATCTGCCCGCGGCGGAGTGGGACGCGCTGACCGATGGCGGCAATCCCTTCGTCAGCCACGCGTTCCTGGCGGCGATGGAGAATTCGCGCAGCGTCGGCGGGCGCAGCGGCTGGGCCCCCGCGCCGATCCTGATCGAAGCTGCGGACGGCACGCTGGCGGGCGCGCTGCCGGCCTATCTCAAGCAGCACAGCCAGGGCGAGTACGTCTTCGATCATGCCTGGGCGGACGCCTGGCAACGGGCTGGCGGCTCCTATTATCCCAAGCTGCAGATCGCGGCGCCGTTCACCCCCGCCACCGGCCCGCGCATCCTGACACGACAACCCGGACTGGCCCTGCCACTGCTGCGCGCCGCCGAAGCCTTGTGTGAGCAGCACGGCCTGTCTTCGGCGCACGCCACCTTCCTCTCGCCTGAGCAGGTGCCATTGTTCGAGGAGGCGGGCTGGCTGCTGCGCGAGGATACCCAGTTTCACTGGTACAATCGCGGCTACGCCAGCTTCGACGCATTCCTTGAGGCGTTATCCTCCCGCAAGCGCAAGGACTTGCGCAAGGAGCGGGCCAAGGCCCAGGAAGGCGTGACGATCCGCGCGATCACCGGCCCGGACTTGCGCGAAGAGCATTGGGACGCCTTCTGGCTGTTCTACCAGGACACCGGGCAGCGCAAATGGGGGCAACCCTACCTTACCCGAGAGGCTTTCACGCTGCTGGGCGAGACCATGGCGGACAAGATCCTGCTGGTGCTGGCATACGACGGTGATGAGCCGGTGGCAGGCGCGCTCAACTTCATTGGGGATGAGGCGCTCTACGGCCGCTATTGGGGCGCGCTGGTGGACAAGCCGTTCCTGCATTTCGAGCTGTGCTATTATCAGGCGATCGACGCGGCGATCGCGCTGGGCCTTTCACGCGTGGAAGCAGGGGCGCAGGGCGGGCACAAGCTGGCGCGCGGTTACGAACCGGTGCCGACAATCTCGGCCCACTACATCGTTCATCCCGGCTTTCGCGAGGCCATCGCCGATTTCCTCAAGCGAGAGCGGCAGGGCGCCGAGCAGGAGCGAGAATGGCTGGGGGATCGTACGCCGTTCAAGAAGGGCTGACGAAGCCTCCCAAGTCAATCGAAACGCGGGAATACGAGAGTGTCCCGATCAGGCCGCCCGGCGAGTGGTGCTCGAAAGCCATTCGCGCGCGCGGCGCTGGGCTTCGGCGATCTCGCTCGCGGTCATTTCCTCGGCCACATCGGCTCGGCACATCGCGGCTTCCTCGTGACCGGCGACGGCGGCGAGGTTGAACCACTTGTGCGCCTCGATCATGTCGCAATCGACGCCATGGCTGCCGGTGGAAAAGGCCACGCCCAGGTCGTAATAGGCGCTGGTGTCGCCTTGCGCCGCCGCAGTCAGGCAGGTGGCGACGAGCGCATCCTCTATCTCATGCGCGGAGGCTGGGACGGCGCGGGCGAAATCGGTTTGGTTAATCCAAGCAAGGCTCATCGGAACATACCCCTGGGTACGTGGGCGCGATAAACCGGCCCTCAGTCCTAGGCTGACTCTCGCTTAGCATGCTCAACAAATGGTTAACGGGAAAAATTAATCTGCGGGTCAACGCG
This sequence comes from uncultured Novosphingobium sp., assembly GCF_964277725.1. Lineage (NCBI taxonomy): Bacteria > Pseudomonadati > Pseudomonadota > Alphaproteobacteria > Sphingomonadales > Sphingomonadaceae > Novosphingobium > uncultured Novosphingobium sp. The sequence continues at coordinate 6,512 of NZ_CAXYKL010000072.1, forward strand.
TTCATTGCCCAAGGCGTGCATTCCAAAGCTCCATTCTGGCAGCGCAAATTGCGTTTTCGGCCGTGATCAATGCTTGTGTGTGCAACCCCCCGCATTTATAGGCGCGGGCAACCTGGGATGCGGGGGACGACCGGCTAAGACCGGCGTCGCAGGGTGTCGTCGTTCCAGGATGAAACCATGCGGAGTTCATCTGAAATGGCGACGGCCCTGGCTGACGAAATTGACGTACTTGCCAAAGCAAAGCGCGAGATCGGCGGGGCCTATGTGCCGTCCGACGATGAAGCCTACATGTCCGAATCGCAGCAGGACTATTTCCGCCAGCTGTTGATGTCGTGGAAGCGGCTGATCCTGGCGGCGTCCGCCGGGACTCTCCAGCAGCTGCAGGACGGTCCGATTCGTGAACCCGACCTCAACGATCGCGCGTCCAGCGAGACGGATTGGGGCATCGAACTGCGCACGCGCGATCGCCAGCGCAAGCTGATCGCCAAGATCGATTCGGCGCTGCGTCGCATCGAGGAAGGCGAATACGGCTATTGCGAAGTGACTGGAGAGCCGATCGGGCTTGGCCGCCTGATCGCGCGCCCGATCGCCACAATGACCGTGGAAGCACAGGAAGCGCATGAGCGCCGCGAGAAAGTTTCGCGCGACGATTGAACGGCGCCGTCCGCCGCTGATCGGACCAGATCGCGGATTAAGCGTTTTTTCGTGGTTGCAGGCTAATAGTGTGCGCCAGGCCGCCGCCTCGGCGGAAAATTTCTATTAACCCAGATCGCCCGATCGAACGCGGGATGGAGCCAATGGACGGTAGCGAGAATAGGCAGATCGCACGCGACAGCCTGTTTCTTATGGCCGAACTGCGTCTGGACGGAACCTCCGTCGAACACCGCATCAAGGTACGCAATCTGTCCGAGGGCGGCATGATGGGTGAGGGCGAAGTCCGCGTCCGCCGTGGCGATGTGCTGGATGTTCAGATCCGCAATCTTGGCTGGGTGCGCGGTTCGGTGGCCTGGGTGCAGGAAAGCCGCTTCGGCGTCGCCTTTGTCGAACCGATCGACCCCCGGCTGGCTCGTATCCGCGCGGAGGGCCCCGGCGGCCAGATAAATCGCTTCGAACCGACTCGCCAGTCGCTGGGTGAACCCGGACAGGTCCGCAAGGTCTGACACCTGCCGAAATCCTGCCCGCTCGCCTTTGCGGCGGCGGCAAAATGCTCTAGTCCCAGACCATGCCCGTCCAGCTTCCAGCGCCCGCGAAAAGACCGGCCCGCTGGAAGGCCACGGCCCTTTTCACGCTTTGCGCCGCCTCCCTTGCCCTTTGCGGATGTGGCAAGCGAGACAACTCTCCCTTCGCTCTCGCCGTCATCACCGGGCCGGATGATGAATACCAGGCCGGGCTGGACCGTCCGCTGGCCCGCCAATTGACGCGTGCATCGGTGGCGGAGGGCCTGGTGTCGTTCGATGAGCAGGGACGGGTGGTGCCCGCGCTGGCGGACCGCTGGATCGTCACCGACGATGGACAAAGCTATATTTTCCGCCTGCGGGACGGCGAATGGCGCAACGGCGATCCCTTGACCGCCAAATCCGCCAAGGCTGCGCTGGATGCCGCGATGAAGGCGCAGCGCGGCGCGCCCCTCGGGCTCGATCTGGCGGCGGTGGAGGAAGTGCGGGTGATGGCCGGGCGCGTCATCGAGATACGCCTGTTCCGCCCGATGCCGTATTTTCTGCAGTTGATGGCCCAGCCAGAGTTGGGCCTACTGCGCGAGAAGCGCGGTGATGGGCCGATGGTGATCGATCGTAACGGCGCCGTCGCGCGCTTCACCGCGATCGAGCCTTCACGCCTCGGCCTGCCGCAAGTGCCCGGTTGGGAAGATCGCACGCGCCAGATCGTGATGACGAAACTGCCGGCGTCTCAGGCCGTGGCCCGCTTCAACGACAACAAAGTGGACCTGGTGTTGGGCGGCCGCATCCAGGACTTTCCCTATACCAGCTCGGTCGGCATCCTGCGGGGTACGATTCAGCTTGATCCGGTCATCGGTCTGTTCGGCCTGCTGGCGGCGAAGGATACCGGCTTTCTTGCGGATCCGCGCAATCGCGAGGCGCTGGCGCTGGCGATCGATCGGGCCGCCTTGATGGCGCCGTTCGGTGTAGGCGGCTGGACTCCCGCTACCCGGATCGTCTCACCCGGTTTGGAAGGCGATTTGCAGACCAATGGCGAGCGCTGGACCAGCCAGTCGATCGAGCAGCGTCGCAGCGTTGCCGCCGCGCGGGTGCAGGACTGGATCGACGGACGAGGGGCAGCGACCGAGAGCGAAAATGAAGCCGCCGGCAAGCCTGCCGGTGCCACGCCGGGGCGGCCCGCGCCGCGGCTGTCGATCTGGCTCCCTGCCGGTCCGGGCTCGGACATCTTGTTCGAGAAGCTGGCGGGCGATTTCCAGCGCATTGGCGTGAACAGCGTCCGCGCGCGCAGCTTCGCGGCGGCGGACTTGCGCCTGATCGACGATGTGGCCCGTTTCCCGCGCGCGCGCTGGTTCTTGAACCGGCTGTCCTGTGCCGCACGGCGAGGGCTGTGCGATCCTGAGGTGGACAGCATCGTCGCCCAGGCGGCACGCGTGGTGGACCCCTCGCAAAGATCGGCCGTGCTGGGAGAGGCCGAGGCGCGGCTGACGCAGGCCAATATCTTCATCCCCTTCGGCGCGCCGATCCGATGGTCGCTGGTGCGGGGCAATGTCGCGGGCTTCGCCAGCAATAGCTATGCGTGGCATCCCTTGATGCCGCTCGCTTGGGTGCCCAAATAATCCTCGAACTTGAGCGAGGTGTCGGCACGTGGTGGAAACGGGAAAAGCGCGCCGCATGGGGCTGGATCTGCCACTGGGCAACGATCCGGCTTCGATCCGCCTGCGGGTGGAAGCGATGGAGCGCCTGCTGGAGCGCAGCTTCATGCTTCCCGGGACCAATCGGCCGGTGGGCCTTGATGCGATCATCGGGCTGGTGCCGATCGCGGGCGATGCGATCGCGGCGATGCTGGGCCTCTACATCGTTTGGGAAGCGCGCAACCTGGGCATGTCGAAGTTTCAACTGGCGCGGATGATCGGCAACGTCGGCATCGACACGGCACTTGGCGCGATCCCGCTGGCCGGGGACGTGTTCGACTTCATGTTCCGCTCCAACAGCCGCAACCTGAAACTGATCCGCCGCCACATGGACAAGCACCATCCGCACACGCAGGTGATCGATGGCTGAGCGCCGGTATCTGCCTCTCGCGGCGATTGGCGCGGCGGCCTCGACGCTTGGCGGGTGTAAGAAGGCGGACGACGCGGCCGGGCCGGGCGCTAAGACCGTGGGCGAAGCGCGCGCCTTGGATGAGGCGGCGCAGATGATCGATGCCCGCCGCCTGCCAGAAGGTCTGCCCTCATGGGCGCAGGACTACGCTACGGAGCCCGCGCCCGCCGACTGACAGTATCCGGCGGTCAGGCAGCGCCCTCCGTGGCGTTTCACGCAACTCCCGGTCCATCATTGCGTTTGCCCGCATCGCCATCGAAGGGCAGGAAGAGCGGATGGCGCGTTCTTCCTTTCGATTCAAAGTCGATCCCTTCCTGCTCAGCCTGGTGGCGGTGGTCGTCTTGGCCTCCGTCCTGCCGGCCCGCGGCGCGGGTGCGCGTATGTTCGAGGTCAT
>NZ_CAXYKL010000073.1:0-15194 GCF_964277725.1 uncultured Novosphingobium sp.
CTGCGGCGTGATCACCGCGCGCGTACCCACCAGAGAGGCGATCACTCCGCCGCGATCGATATCGCCGACAAGCACGACCGGGACATTCGCCGCGCGCGCAAAGCCCATGTTGGCGATGTCGCCCGCGCGCAAGTTGATCTCGGCGGGCGACCCCGCACCTTCGATCACCACGATATCGCTGCGCTGCCTCAGCCGCTCCCAGCTTGCCAGCACTTCCGGCAATAGCGCGCGCCGCGCCTCGCGAAAGTTGCTGGAGCCCAGCGTGCCGCGCACCTGGCCATGAACGATCAGTTGCGAGGTGCGGTCAGCCTGCGGCTTCAGCAGTACCGGGTTCATGTCGGTATGAGCTTCTGCCCGGCAAGCCAGCGCCTGCAGAGCCTGTGCGCGGCCGATTTCGCCGCCATCGACCGTGACCGCCGCGTTGTTCGACATGTTCTGCGGCTTGAACGGCAGCACGCGCAGCCCGCGATTGACGAGGGCGCGGCACAGCCCGGCGACCAGCACCGACTTGCCCACGTCCGATCCGGTTCCCTGCAGCATGATGGCGGCCATGGTCGTGCTCCTTGCCGATCACGGCCTTTCGGGCAAGCGCTCTATGCCGTCGCCAAAAACTGAGCGCGGGTGCGAACGAAGCTACACTCGGCGCGTTAGCGATCTGAGAATGCAGCGAGGAATATCCATGGCCGACGAAGACGACACGGTGCACTACACCGGAAGCGAAGGCGGCTGGGGATCGATGCGCGGCATTTTCGAAACCGCGCTGCGCGAACGTCCGCGCCCCGGGGTGCTGGATACCCTTCGACGCCAGAATAAAGTCGAAGGGTTCATGTGCGTGTCCTGCGCATGGGGCAAACCGGCCAAACCGCACGCGTTCGAATTCTGCGAGAACGGCGCCAAGGCGACTTTGTGGGAACTGACGACGCGGCGCTGCACGCCCGATTTCTTCGCCCAGCATACGGTGACCGAGCTGAAAGGCTGGAAAGACTACGATCTGGAACAGACCGGCAGGCTAACCCAGCCGATGCGCTATGACTCCGCCACTGACAAATACGTGCCGTGTTCGTGGGAAGAGGCGTTCACCGCGATCGGGGCGGAACTGAAAGAGCTCGATCCCGGGTCTACCGTGTTCTATTCCTCGGGCCGGGCCAGCCTGGAAACGAGTTACCTCTACGCCTTGTTCGCGCGGCTGTATGGGCATAACAATCTGCCCGATAGCTCCAACATGTGCCACGAGACGACCTCGGTGGCGCTGAAGGAAGTGATCGGATCGCCGGTTGGCACCTGCGTGCTGGACGATCTGGAACATTGCGACGCGATCTTCTTCTTCGGGCAAAACCCCGGCACCAACAGCCCGCGCCTGCTGCATCCGCTGCAGGAGGCGGTGAAGCGCGGCTGCCGCATCGTGACCTTCAACCCGATCCGGGAGACGGGCCTGGTTTCGTTCAAGAACCCGCAGAGCCCGGTCGAGATGCTGACGCCGAAATCGACGAAGATTTCGACGCTCTACCTGCAGGTAAAGGCGGGAGGCGACATCGCGGCGATCACCGGCATGATCAAGCACGTCCTGGCGGCAGAGGAGGCCAAATGGGCGAACGACCAGCAGCACGTGCTGGATATGGATTTCATCGCCCAGCACACCGCCGGCTTCGAAGAGATGAAGGCGCACGCCGACGCCACCAGCTGGGATCAGATCGAGGCGGAAAGCGGATTGTCTCGCGCCGATATCGAAGAAGCGGCGCAGATCTACGTCGAATCCGAGAAGGCGATCTGCATGTACGGCATGGGGCTGACGCAGCACGTCCACGGCTTCCACAACCTGACCACGCTGACGAACCTGTGGCTGTTGCGCGGCAATATCGGGCGGCAAGGCGCTGGCATTTCCCCGGTGCGGGGCCACTCGAACGTGCAGGGCCAGCGCACGGTCGGCATTTCCGAAAAGCCCGAACTCGTCCCGCTGGACAAGCTGGCGGACCAGTACGGTTTTGCGCCGCCGCGCGATCATGGCCTGAACACCGTGGCCGCGTGCCAGGGCATTCTCGAGGGCAAGGTCAAGGCCTTCATCGGCCTGGGCGGCAACTTCGTGCGCGCGATTCCTGAGCAGGCGGCGATGGAAGAGGCTTGGGTTAAAATGCGCCTGACAGTGCAGATCGCCACCAAGCTCAACCGCAGCCACTTGATCAATGGCGAAGTCGCCTATCTGCTGCCGTGCCTTGGCCGATCGGAAACGGACATGCAGGCCGGTGGCGCGCAAGCCGTGACGATGGAGGATTCGCTATCCTGCATCCACGGCTCACTGGGCAAGAACACGCCTGCCTCGCGCCATTTAAAATCAGAAGTGGCTATCGTCGCCGGAATGGCAAAGGCGACGCTGGCCCCGAACGCCAAAGTGCCATGGGATCGCTGGGTGGGTGATTACGCCACGATCCGCGATGCCATCGCCGAAACCTACCCCGATCTGTTCCATGATTTCAACGAACGCGTCTTCACCCCCGGTGGCTTCTACAAGGGCAACGCCGCGCGCGAACGCGTGTGGACGACCAAGAGCGGCAAGGCGCAATTCACCGTTCCCAACGGCATGCGCTCGATCGGGTTCGACGATGCGCCCGGGCGTTTCCGGCTGATCACCTTGCGCTCCAACGATCAGTTCAACACCACGATCTATGGCTACTCCGACCGTTTGCGCGGCGTTGAAGGCACGCGCGATGTGGTCCTGATGAACCCTGAAGACATTGCCGAGGCGGGCCTACGGGAAGGGCAGGTCATCGCGCTGAAAACCGATGCCGGTGACGACGTGCATCGCCAAGTCGGCGGGCTTACGGTGATGCCGTTCCTGCTGCCGCGCGGTTGCGTCGGGGCTTACTATCCGGAGATGAATCCGCTGATCCCGGTATGGTACCATGATGAGGCATCGCAGGTTCCGGCAGCTAAGGGCGTGCCGGTGCGCATCGTGGCCTGAGAAACGCTATGCCGGTAATCGCAGCCCAGACAAAAATCCAGCTATCCCGGCACTTTGGGCCGGGCCGCGGGTTATCTTGCCATGGTTCCGATCGCCCAGCGCAACAGCGCCGCCGATATCCCTGAAGAGAATCCCCGCCTCAGGGTTGTGAATGAAGCGCTGGCGCGGGCATGGGGCAAAGGCTGGTTTTCCAAGCCGCAGCTCGAACCCCAGGCTCTGATCCGCGCCGCGCGCCAAACAAGCGGTTTGGCCGATTTCGGGGATGACGATGGCTGGCGCGATCGCCTGGATCGGCTGACCTGCGCTCTCGATCAGGAAGCCGACCTCACGCCGCTGGGCACGACGATCGCTTATGGCCAGCTGGTCGCGGCGTTGGCGGGACGCGCGCGGGCGGAGGCGATGTGGCGGCGCTACCCTGGAATTGCGGACGTGCCGCTTGTTGCGCCGATCATCATCGTTGGCCAGATGCGGTCTGGCAGCACGCGGATGCAGCGCCTCCTTGCGTGTGACAAGCGCCTTGCCTTCACCCGCTTCTACGAAAGCTGGAACCCGGTGCCGCGCTGGAACTGGTCGCCGTTGGACGATCGGCGGATGCGCGGCTGGCTTGCCTTGCGGATCGCCCGGTGGCTGAACCCGCGCTTCAACGTCATCCACCCGGTCCGCTCGCGACAGGCGGACGAGGAAATCGGGTTGCACAATCTGGGCCTGTATGGCGCGGCATTTGAAGCGCAATGGCGCATTCCCAGCTTCGCTCGCCATGCCGAGCATCTCGATAGCCGGCCGATCTATGCCGAGTTTCGGCGCCATCTCCAGACGATCAAGTGGTTGCGTCGGGACAAGCGAGATCGACCGTGGATCTTGAAACTGCCCCAGTTCAGCCAGGACCTTGAGGCGGTGCTGCATGCCTTTCCCGATGCCCGGCTGGTGGTGCTCGATCGCGATCCGGTGCAAGTCGTCGGCTCATCCGCGTCGCTGGTGCGCAACCAGATGGCGGTGCAATCCCGCAAGGTGGATGCCGGCTGGATCGGCGACGAATGGCTGCACAAAGTCTCGCTACGCCAGCGGCGGACAGCGCAGGCGCGCGCCGCGCACGACCGGCCTAGTGTCGATGTCGCGTTTGGCGCGATGCGCGAGGATTGGCGCGGGCAGATGCGGCGCGTCTACCGCACGCTGGACCTCTCCTTCGATGCGCACACGGAGCGGGCAATGGCGCGTTTCATGGACAAGCGCAGCCACCGCAAGCTGGGCCGTCACCGCTACGATATCGCCGACTTCGGACTGACCGAAGCACGGATCACCGCGGCCATGGCATCGCCGGTAGAGGCGGAACTGGCAGCGTGACGGGGCGTCGGGCTAGTACGCATCGGCCGCGTTATCCGCGCGATTGCCCTCAAGAGCCAGGAACCGCCTGCCTCGCGATCCGCTTCCATAGTCGCACCGTGTAGAGGAGACCGATCATGGCAAATTCCAACGATCCCAAGCCCACAGACAAGAACGAAGACGCGCCGGAGCAAAACCCGGATGCACTGGAAAAGGCACAGGAGGACGCCGCCGAAGAGCGTGAAGACGAAGGCGGCTATCAATAACCACCACAATGCCGTGATCCAGCGTCAGTGCCGTCGGATCACGGCCAGGAACGCCTCCCCGTAAGCGTCCAGCTTGCGTGAACCCACGCCGGAGGTGCGTCCCATTTCTTCCAAAGTGCCAGGCCGCGCCGCCGCCATGTCGCGCAGCGTGGCGTCATGGAAAATGACGTAGGGCGGCACGCCTTGCTCGTGGGCAAGCTCGCGGCGACACTCCCGAAGTGCATGGAACAGCGGATCGTCCACGGGGTTGAGCGTGGCCCCTCGCTGCTTGCCGCGCCGCCGCTCTCGAGGTGGAGCGACGACGACCTCCACCGCCGCTTCGCCTTTCAGGATTTCGCGCGCGTTTCCGCCCAGTGCCAGACCGCCATGCTCGGTCGGCACCAGGCTGCCGCGCGCCTGCAATGCCCGCGCGATGGACTTCAGCATCGGCGCTTCCTGCGCGTTGACGATGCCGAACACGGAAAGCTGGTCATGCCCGCGCTGGGTGATGCGATCATCGCCCTGGCCCGTCAGCACTTTTTCCAGATGCCCCAGCCCAAAGCTCTGCCCGGTGCGATAGACGGCGGATAGCAGCTTGCGAGCCAGTTGCGTGGCATCGGTGACGCCCACCGGCTCGAGGCAATTGTCGCAGTTGCCGCAGGTTTCCGGGGGATGCTCGCCAAAGTGGCGCAGCAGGATCGCGCGGCGACACTGGGCGGTCTCCACCAGGCCGGCCAGTGCATCCAGGCGCTGGCGTTCGGACGCGCGGCGATGGTCTTCCACTTCGGCCAAGCGCTGGCGGGCACGGGCAAAATCTTCCGCGCCCCATAGCATCACAGCCACCGCCGGATCGCCATCCCGCCCGGCACGCCCGGTTTCCTGATAATAGCCCTCGATCGACTTGGGGATACCGGCGTGGGCGACGAAGCGCACGTCCGGCTTGTCGATACCCATGCCGAAGGCGACCGTCGCCACCATCACCATATCCTCGGACGCGACGAACGCCGCCTGGTTGCGCGCACGGATCGCCGGGTCCAATCCGGCATGATAGGGCAAGACACGACGGCCGGAAGCGCCCAGGGCCTCGGCCAGCTGCTCCACCTTGGCGCGGGTGGGGGCGTAGATGATGCCGGGGCCGGGGTTCTCGTCGAGGATCGCCTTGAGCTGGCGCTGCAGGCTGTCGCGCGGGCGGATGGCATAGCGGATGTTGGGCCGATCGAACCCGGCGACGATCAAGCCGTCCTCGGCGATACCCAGCTGCGCCAGGATATCGGCGCGGGTGTGCTGGTCCGCCGTAGCGGTAAGGGCGAGGCGCGGCACGTCCGGGAACGCATCCAGCAGCGGGCGCAGCAGGCGATAGTCGGGGCGGAAATCGTGGCCCCATTCCGATACGCAGTGGGCCTCGTCGATCGCGAACAACGACACCGGCGCGCTGGAAAGCAGATCACGGAAGTGCTGCTGGCTCGCGCGTTCGGGCGCGACGTACAGCAGGTCCAGCTCGCCCGCACGGAACGCGTCCATCGTCGCCATGCGGTCGGTATCGGCACTGGTAAGTGTCGCCGCGCGGATGCCGTTCGCCGTCGCGCTGCGCAGTTGGTCATGCATCAGCGCGATCAGCGGCGAGACCACCACGCAAGTGCCGCGCAGCATCACGGCGGGCAGCTGGTACGTCAGAGACTTGCCCGCCCCGGTGGGCATGATCGCCAGGGTCGACCGGCCTCCCAGGACGCGGGCGACAACATGCTCCTGCACCCCGCGAAAGGCGGGGAAACCGAAGGTATCGTGCAGGGCGGTGAGGGCTTCAGGCGGAGCGGTATCGAACATGTGCGGCCGGCGTCTAGCATGTTCCGGTCCGCCATTGCGAGGGGTGGACCTGGCGAGACGGGCCTATTCGACGTTTGATTGCACGATGAGAAGGAACGACGTTCAAAGTACCGATTTGGTACGTTGTAGGAAAGTCCTTTCGATCAGCGCCACAATTCCGGATGCCGCAACAGCAGGGCCTGCGCCAGGATCAGCGTCTTGGCGTCCTCCAGCGCACCGGACATCGCGAGGTCGCGAAGGTCGTCCAACCCGATCTCGTGGACCAGGATATTCTCGTGTTCACCCTCCGCGCCGCCGCCCGGACCGATCACATCCGCCGCCTCGTACGCGGCCAGGTAAAGCTGGACCCGTTCGGTGGACACCGGCACCATCGACCACATGTTCGTGATCGGCTCGAGGCGGCCGAGCCGTAAGCCGCCTTCCTCCATCGCCTCAGGCACGATGCGGGTCGCCGGGTCCGCACCGTCGAGGCTGCCCGCGATCGCTTCGTAAGGGCTGGGCACGCCATGGAACAGCGCGCCGGGGCGGGGCTGGGTGATCAGCATCGCCACGCGGCGTACCGGGTCATAAGGCAGGACCGCGACCGCCGATCCGCGATGAAGCAGTTCGCGGTCCACCACCGCGCCGTCGGGCATTTCGACCATAAGCCGCAGGAACGTGTACCAGCCTTGGAACACCACCTCGCGGCTGACGATCCTGGCGGCAGGGGTGGGCGTGGTCATGGCGTCCCTCACGAACGGAGACGCTCTAGTCGAGGTTCGGGCGTAGCCAGCGTTCCGCGATGGGCAGGTCCACTCCGCGCCGTGCGGCATAGTCCTCCACCTGGTCGCGGCCGATGCGGGCGACGCCAAAATACTGGCTTTCCGGATGGGCGAAGTAGAAGCCTGAGACGGCCGAAGTGGGCAGCATCGCCTGGCTTTCGGTCAGCGTGATGCCGGCGTTCTCCTGCGCGTTCAGCAAGTCGAACAGCACGGGTTTCAAGGAGTGATCCGGGCATGCCGGATAGCCCGGAGCGGGTCGGATGCCGCGATATTCTTCGCGGATCAGCGCTACGTTGGTAAGCTGCTCGCCCGGCGCATAGCCCCACAAGGTGGTGCGCACATGCTGGTGAAGGCGCTCGGCGAAGGCTTCGGCGAAGCGGTCGGCCAGGGCTTTGAGCAGGATATCGGAATAGTCGTCATGCACGGCCTGGAACCGCGCCAGATGTGGCTCGATACCGTGGATGCCGACTGCGAAACCGCCCAGCCAGTCACCGGCGGGATCGATGAAGTCCGCCAGGCAGAAGTTGGCGCGGCCGCGTGATTTCTTGAACTGCTGGCGCAGAAACGGCAGGCGGATGTCCTCGGCGGGCAGGACAACGTCATCCCCCTCGCGCCGACACTGCCAGAAGCCGCACACGCCGCGCGCGGTCAGCCATTTTTCGGCGACGATCTTGTCCAGCATCGCCCGGGCATCGGCGTAGAGGCCCGATGCGCTTTCACCCACCACTTCATCCGTCAGGATCGCGGGATACGTGCCGGCCAGTTCCCAGGCGCGGAAGAACGGCGTCCAGTCGAACGTCTCGATCAGATCGGCAAGATCCCAATCGTCGAACACATGCACCCCGGGCTGAGCGGGCGCGGCGGGCTTGTCGGCGAAGTCTGGCTGGTAGGCATTGGCCCGCGCGTCCGCCAGGGAGAGAAGGTCGCTTTGCCCCTTGCCCTCACGGGCTTCGCGGACCTTGGCGTAGTCGATCGAGACCGATGAGACGTAAGGGTCGCGCTGCGTGTCGGACAACAGCTGAGAGGCGACGCCGACCGCGCGGCTGGCGTCCAGCACATGGATCACCGGGCCCTTGTAGGCCGGATCGATCCGGAGTGCGGTGTGCACCTTGCTGGTGGTGGCGCCACCGATCAGCAGCGGGATCGTCATCTCCGAACGCTGCATCTCCTCCGCCACGGTCACCATCTCGTCGAGCGACGGGGTGATCAGGCCGGACAGGCCGATGATGTCCGCATCGTTCTCGTTCGCGGACTCCAGGATCTTGGACCAGGGGACCATGACGCCCAGATCGATCACTTCGTAGCCGTTGCACTGCAGAACCACACCGACGATGTTCTTGCCGATATCGTGCACGTCGCCCTTGACGGTGGCCATGATGATCCGGCCCTTGGCCTTCGCGCCGGGCAGTTTTTCCGCCTCGATGAAGGGGATCAGGTGGGCGACCGCCTTCTTCATCACGCGCGCGGATTTCACCACTTGCGGCAGGAACATCTTGCCGGACCCGAACAGATCGCCGACCACGTTCATGCCGTCCATCAGCGGACCTTCGATCACTTCGATCGGGCGGCCACCGCGCGCCGCGATGGCGGCGCGGGCTTCCTCGGTATCTTCGACCACATAGGCATCGATGCCGCGCACCAGCGCATGCTCGATCCGTTTGGTGACTTCCCACCCGCGCCATTCCTCGGCCTGTTTCTCAGCCACCGCATCGGTACCGCGAAACTTCTCGGCCAGGGTGACAAGGCGTTCGGTCGGCGTTTCGTCCGCGCTGCGGGCCGGACGGTTGAGGATCACGTCCTCGCAAGCCTCGCGCAGTTCCGGATCGATCTGGTCGTACACGTCGAGCTGGCCGGCGTTGACGATCGCCATGTCGAGCCCGGCGGGGATCGCGTGGTAGAGAAAGATCGAGTGCATCGCCCGGCGCACCGGCTCATTGCCGCGGAACGAGAACGACAAGTTGGAAAGCCCGCCCGAGAAGTGGACATGCGGGCAACGCTCGCGGATCACCTTCACCGCCTCGATGAAGTCCACACCGTAGTTGTTGTGCTCCTCGATCCCGGTGGCGACGGCGAAGACGTTGGGGTCGAATATGATGTCTTCAGGGGGAAAGCCGATGCCGGTGAGCAGCTTGTAGGCGCGCTCGCAGATTTCGATCTTGCGCTCCTTGGTGTCGGCCTGGCCAACCTCGTCGAACGCCATGACGACGACGGCGGCGCCGTAATCCATGCACTTGCGCGCATACTCAAGGAACGGTGCTTCGCCTTCCTTCATGCTGATCGAGTTGACGATCGGCTTGCCCGAGACGCACTTCAGGCCCGCCTCGATCACTTCCCATTTCGAGCTGTCGACCATTACCGGCACCCGCGCGATGTCGGGCTCGGCGGCGATCAGCTTGAGGTAAGTGGTCATCGCATGAACGGCGTCGAGCAGGCCCTCGTCCATGTTGACGTCGATCACTTGCGCGCCGTTGTCCACCTGCTGGCGCGCGATCTCGACGGCGGCGGGATAGTCGCCCGCCATGATCAGCTTCTTGAACTTCGCCGAACCGGTGACGTTGGTGCGCTCGCCGATGTTGACGAAACGGGCGGATGTGGGAGTCGAGGCGTTCAAGTCAGAAACTCCGTTCGTGTCGAGCGTAGTCGAGACACGGGGGGCAGGCGCTGTGTTGCCGTGTCTCGACTTCGCTCGACACGAACGGCTGTGGGGTGGTTATCATGTGAGAGGGCGGGCGAGCACGAGATCGTCGTAGAGCGTGCCGCCGACGTTGAACTGGCGGGTGGCGATAGGCTCAAAGCCCTGCTTGCGGTAGAAGGCGATGGCGCGGTGATTGTCGGCCTTGACGCCGAGCAGCAAGCGGCCGTGCCCGGCTGCTCCTGCGACTGCTGCGGCCATCAATGCACCGCCAAGGCCGCTGCCGTGAAAGCGGGACAGGGAATAGATGCGCTTCAGCTCGATATCGCCAGGCAGGGCTGCGTCGAGGTCCGGCTGGGCGATCAGAGCGTAGCCGACCGGCGCGCCGCCCTCGGCCTCGCCCAGCCAGGCCTGCGCGCCCTTTGCGAACAAGTCTGTATAGCCCCGCGCGGTGTGGTTCGCGGCACAATGTCCCAGGATTGCCGAGCCATCGATCGCCCCGGCAAAGGTCTCCAGAAACGTCGCCGCGCCCACGAGCGCCAAGGCGCTCGCGTCGTCGGGTCCGGCGGGCCGGACGGTCCAGGCAGGCGTATCGGCCAAGTTCAGGCGGCCATGATGAACGGTTCGAGCCCGGCCAGCCGCGTCACCGGCTCCAGCTGCGGCAGCTGACGGGCGGGCAGACCTGCGACGGCCTTCGCCATCGCCGCGATGTGGGCCGGGGTCGAGCCGCAGCAGCCGCCCAGCACGTTGACTTGCCCTGCGATCGCCCACTCGGCAACGAAACCGGCGGTGGTGTCCGGCATCTCGTCGTAAGCGCCCAGTTCGTTGGGCAGGCCTGCGTTGGGGTAGATCATGATCAGCGTGTCGGCGGTCTCGGCCAGAGTCTTCACGTGCGGGCGCAGCTGGGTCGCGCCGAACGAGCAATTCAGGCCGATCGTCAGCGGACGGGCGTGGCGCACCGCGTGCCAGAACGCTTCGACGGTGTGGCCCGACAAGTTGCGGCCCGACAAGTCCGTCAGCGTCATCGACAGCATGATCGGCACTTCACGGCCCAATTCCTGCTCCAGCTTGCGCACCGCCATAATCCCAGCCTTGGCATTCAGAGTGTCGAACACCGTCTCGATCAGGATGAAGTCGGCCCCGCCCTCCACCAGCGCGCGGGCCTGTTCCAGGTAGACGTCGACCAGCGTGTCCCAGTCAATCTCACGATAGCCGGGATCGTTGACGTCGGGGCTGAGCGAGAGCGTCTTGTTGGTCGGCCCGATCGCCCCGGCGACGAAGCGCGGGCGGCCATCTTTCGCCGCATATTCGTCGGCCAGCTTGCGCGCCAGTTTCGCGCTTTCCACGTTGATCTCACGCACCAGATGCTCGGCGCCGTAGTCGGCCTGGCTGATGCGGTTGGCGCTGAACGTGTTGGTTTCGGCGATGTCTGCACCCGCCTCGAAGTAAGCGCGGTGGATCGCCTCGGGCACTTCCGGCTTGGTCAGCGCCAGAATGTCGTTGTTGCCCTTCTGGTCGTGGCTGAGGCCAAGCGCCCCGGCATAGTCCGCCTCGGCCAGTTTCCAGTTCTGGATCTCGGTGCCGAATGCGCCATCGGTTATCAGGATGCGCTTGGCCGCCTCGGCCAGGAACTGCTCGCGCGCGGTCATCATGCGTTCTCCGTGGGGCGCACGCCCAGCAGCTGGCAGACAGCGTACGTCTGCTCGGCGCGGTTGAGCGTGTAGAAGTGGAAGTCTCGCACGCCGCCATCGTAAAGTCGGCGGCATAAGTCCGCCGCAGCCACGGCGGCCACCAGTGCGCGAGGGCCGGGGCGGTCTTCCAGGCCTTCAAACAATGTCTCCAAGGCGGGCGGGATCTCGGTATTGCCGGACATGCGACGGATCGCGGCGAAGTTGGTGACGGGCATGATGCCCGGCAGGATCGGCGCATCGATCCCGGCGGCCAGCGCCTTGTCCAGAAAACGGAAATAAGCGTCGGTCGAATAGAAGAACTGCGTGATCGCCCGGCTGGCACCGGCATCCAGCTTGCGCTTCAGGTTGTCGAGATCATGCGCGGCGCTGGCGGCCTCGGGGTGGACTTCGGGATAAGCGGCCACCGAAATCTCGAAATCGTGCCGCGCCTTCAAACCCGCGACCAGTTCGGCCGCGCTGGCATAGCCATCCGGATGCGGCACGAAGCGACCGCCGTCAGCCGGAGGGGGATCGCCGCGCAGGGCGACGATATGGCGCACGCCTGCGTCCCAATACTGATCGGCGATCTCACCGATCTCGCCCTTGCTGGCGGCAACGCATGTCAGGTGGGCGGCCGGCTTCAGGTTTGTCTCGCGCACGATCCGGGACACGGTGGCGTGGGTGCGTTCGCGCGTCGAGCCGCCTGCGCCATAGGTTACCGACACGAAGCTGGGCACCAGCGGGGCGAGGTCACCGATCGCTTCCCAAAGCTGCGAGTCCATCTTCTCCGTCTTGGGCGGAAAGAACTCGAACGAGACGGCGATATCGCCCGGCAGATCCGAATAGGGAGAAGCGTTCGCGGCAGGATTGGCAGACCGTTCGGCCTCGATCACGTCGGTCATCATCCCTCTTCCCGTTCGAATTGCATTTCATCGGTAGCAGGAGCCGGAGCGCTCTCGGTCTTGCACGCCGTCCAGATCTTCACCGTCAGCGGCTGGCCGGGCAGCGCGCGTACCGCCTCGGAGGCGAAGCCCGCATCCTCCATCCAGCCGATCATCTGCTCATCCGTAAAGCCCAGCCGGGCGTGGGCGTGACGTTCGCGCAGTTCTTCGCGATCGTGGGCGGCGAAGTCCACGATTGCCAGCCTCCCGCCCCTTTGGGTGACACGCGCAGCCTCTGCCAGCACCGCGGCGGGGTCCTGCGCGTAATGCAGCACCTGATGGAACAGTACGGTGTCGAACCCGGCGCCGCCAAACGGCAGTGCGGTGAAATCACCCTGCACCAGTTCCACCGAGTCAGAAGGCAGCTTGTCCAGCCGGGCCCGCGCGGCGCGCAGCATTTCAGGGCTCTTGTCCACACCGGTGACTCGGCTGGCGCGGGGGGCGAACAACTCGGCCATGCGGCCGGTACCCGTGCCGACATCCAGCAGCGCGCCTAGCGGGCCATCGCCCAGCAATGCGCCCAAGGCCTGCTCCACCGGCCGATCCGGACTATGCAGCGAGCGCAGGGTATCCCATTCCCCGGCGTGGCGGGCGAAGTAGGCCTCGGCACTGGCTTGGCGACCCGCACGAATCGCCGCCAAGTGCCGCCGGTCTTCTGCGCAACGCGTGGCGAAGGCGGGATCATCGCTTTCCGAAACGTTCAGCAGGTGGGCGGTGGCTGCGGCGAGGGGAGGCGCGCCGTTTTCCGAGATGGCGGCGCGCAGGAACACCCAGCTGCCTTCCTTGCGGCGTTCGGCCAGGCCGGCGCTGCACAGGATGCGGATGTGGCGCGAGACGCGCGGCTGGCTTTGCTCCAGCACCTGGGCCAGTTCGCCCACGGCCAACTCCATATGCGCGAGCAGGCGCATGATGCGCAATCGCGTCGGATCGGCCAGGGCCTTGAGGAGCGGTTCCAATCGCATTGCGACCGCATATAAAGAATTCTTTATATGCTGGCAATGGTCCTACGAAGCATCTGGCAATTCAGGAATACCGCGGCCCTTCAGGGCGAATACTTCTCGTTTGCGTTGCACAAGTCACTCCGCTAAAGAGTGCGCCGCAGGCTTGCCTGCAAGCGTTGGCGTTTGCGCCAAACAATGCAAGGGGATTCGCATGAAGAAAATTGCTTACGCCGCATTCGCGTCGGCCGCCGCTCTGGCTCTCGCCGCTTGCGGTAGCTCGGAAACGCCCGCTACCGACGCCGCCACCGACAGCGTCGAGACGATGCCTGAGGAAACCATGGCTGCTGATCCGATGGCGACCAGCGAAGCGATGACTGCCGAAGACGGCATGGCGTCGAGCGCTGCCACCGACGCGGCAATGTAATCCGGCCGGGGGCCGCTGCGCGCACGCCGTGCGCCGGCCCCCGATCGTTTTATAGTTACCAGCCATCGGCCTGTGCCGAGGGTTTTTAAGGCTGCGGATGCAGCGTTTGCCTCTTCGCTTGCGAAGGGGTTTTTGTTTGCCCAGACGGCGCGTATGCCCGGTTCGCAAGCAAGTCACCAAGGAGTTGCAGGTCACCATGAGGCACGAGCGCCCCCGGCATGAGCCGATCGCTGCCCGATCGTGGCTGTTCGTGCCCGGTGACAGCGAATCCAAGATGGTCAAAGCCGTGAAGAGCGAGGCGGATATCGTCCTGCTCGATCTTGAGGATGCGGTTGCGCCGGAGAGCAAGGCCGTCGCCCGCACGACGGTGGCGGAATTCCTGCACCGTAATCCGGAACATCGTGAGCGGCTGTGGGTGCGCGTCAATCCCTTCGATGGCCCCCACACGCTGTATGATCTGGCCTCGGTGATGCCGGCGCGCCCCGGCGGTATCATGTTGCCCAAGGTCTATGGCCCGGCCGATGTCCAGCGGCTGGACCATAGCCTTTCCGCGCTGGAAGTGGCGAACGGTATCGAGGAAGGCTCCACGCGGGTCATCGTGCTCATCACCGAAACGGCGGAGGCGATGGCGCGCACCCAGGATTACAAAGGCGCGCCCCGCGTGGTCGCGCTGACATGGGGCGCCGAAGATCTGGCGGACGCGATCGGCGCTAGCACCAACACCAATGCCGACGGGTCCTATGCCTTCACGTTCGAACTGGCGCGCAGCCTGACCCTGTTGGGCGCGGCGTCGGCGGGCGTCACTCCGATTGACACCATCAGCGCCGATTTTCGCGATCTCGATACCTTGCAGCAGCGCGCCCAGGCAACGCGCAAGGCAGGCTTTCGCGGCATGTTGGCGATCCACCCCGCGCAATTGCCGATCATCAATGCGGCGTTCAGCCCCACCGAGGCCGAAGTGGCGGAGGCCCGGGCCATCGTCGATCTGTTTGCCGCCAATCCCGGCGTCGGTGCGATCGGTTGGAATGGCGGCATGCTCGATCGGCCTCACCTCGCGCGTGCGCAGCGTCTTTTGAGGCAGGCCGGACTTGGCTGAACACATCGCGCAATCAGGCGAGACAGACTTCGCCGCGATCATTCTGGGGGCCGGAGCGGCCGGACTGATGTGCGCGGCCCTGGCGGGTCAGCGGGGCAAGCGAGTGCTGCTGGTGGATCATGCGCCGGAGCCGGGCCGCAAGATCGTGATCTCGGGCGGTGGCCGCTGCAACTTCACGAATATCCACACGGCTCCGGACCGCTATCTGTCGGAAAACCCGCACTTCGCGCGCTCGGCCCTGAGCCGCTACACCGCGCAGGACTTTCTGGCTCTTGTCGAACGGCATGGCATCGCCTGGCATGAAAAGACGCTGGGTCAGTTGTTTTGCGATGGCTCGGCCCGGCAGATCGTTGCCATGCTGGTCGACGAGTGCGCGCGGGGCGC
>NZ_CAXYKL010000074.1:0-2991 GCF_964277725.1 uncultured Novosphingobium sp.
AATTCGCGGGCGTTTTGATCGACGCTGGCTATCCGCGCTGGCGGGTTTCGCTGGATGGCCGATACTATCGCTACACGGATGAGGAATGGCAGCGCTATGGTGCGATGCTGGACGGCAGCTATCGTCTCCGGGCGATCGAGAGACTGTACCGTCCCGCCGCGTTCGTGCTGCGGCCCAGCCACTCCGTCGCTCTCAGCAATGAACTGGACCGGCCGAACAGCGGCTGGCGGCGCATCTATAGAGACGATGGCGCCGCCGTATGGCTCCCGCGCAGGGTCAGCCCCCGCGTGATACCGGCACCAACGCGCCGCTGACCGCTCCGGCATCCGTAGAGGCCAGAAGCACGATCACCTTGGCCACCGCTTCCGGCTTCACCCACGTCGAAGTATCGGCGTCGGGCATGTCGGCGCGGTTGGTCGGCGTGTCGATGATGCTGGGCAGGATCGCGTTCACCGTCACGCTGGAACCGGCGAGTTCTTCCGCCAACGCTTCCGTCAGGCGATGAACGCCGGACTTGGAGGCGGCGTAGGATGCCATGCCCATCGCCCCCTTCACCGCGCCGCCCGCACCGATATTCACGATGCGTCCGGCGCTGGAATTCTTCAGCTCGGGCAGGGCCAGCTGGGTGATCGTGGCATTGGTGACCAGGTTGATCGAATGCATCTTGGTGAAGCTTTCGATCGCACCGTCTGCTAGCGTCTCCCAGGTGAAGCCGCCTGCGACGTTCACCAACACATCGATCCCGCCGTGTGCGGCGACGATCTTTGCCAGCGCGTCCTTTGTCGCCGCGGCATCGGTCAGGTCGATCCCGCCGATATCCAGAGCACCTGCGACGGGCTGATGGGGCTGGGCCGCAAAGTCGATCCGGGCCACCGTGTCGCCAAGCTGTGCGAATGCCTCGGAAACGGCTTGGCCCAAAATCCCGAAGCCGCCCGTCACGATCACCGAACGCGCCATATCAAATCCCTGCAATTGCTGTCTTCAAAAACGAAACGGGCGACCCGTGTGGCCGCCCGCAGCGTATAACTTAGAGCTTGCCGAGCATGTATTCGGCAGAGCTGACCTCGAACTTGCCAGGCTCTTCCACGTTCAGCTGCTCGACCACGCCGTCGTTGATGACCATCGAAAAGCGCTGGCCGCGCTTGCCCATGCCAAAGCCGCTGCCATCCATGGTGAGGCCGACCGCTTCGGCCAGATCGGCATTGCCGTCTGCCAGCATCGTCACGTCATCGCTGCCCGAAGCCTTGCCCCAGGCGCCCATCACGAACGCGTCGTTCACGGCGGTGCAGGCGATCTCGTCGATGCCCTTGGCCTTCAGGTCGGCAGCCTTTTCCACGAAGCCCGGCAGATGCTTGGCCGAGCAGGTCGGCGTGAACGCGCCCGGGACCGAGAACAGCGCGACGCGCTTGCCCGCGAAATACTCTGAGGACTGGACCTGATCGGGGCCATCGGCGGTAGCCTTGGTCAGCTTTACGTCAGGCAGCTTGTCTCCAACGGCGATGGTCATGGGTAAATATCCTTCCTTGGGGATGAATCGGTTCGGCGCAGATATACGGTGCTGTTGCGCCTCTACAACGGGACGGCGCGGTTAATCTGCGCTTAGGTGGACCGTTAAACTCTTGGCAACCATGGTTGGGCGATCCTCCATCATCACGGGGGATTCGGGTAGAGGTCTGGTTTTATGCGTAATTTGACCAAGCGGATGGCCATTGCAGGCCTCGGCACGGCGCTCGCAATTTCTCTGGCAGTGCCCGCCGTAGCCGTACCGGCCATGACCAATGCGGAGAAACTTTACCGGCTGGACATGATGCTGCGGGTCACCGGGGCGCAATGCAGCGCGACCACATCCGATTTTCGGCAGGACTATGCGGCGTTCTGGCAAGCGCACCGCTCCGATCTGGGTTGGGCCTCCAACACGGTATGGAGCCGGTTGGCGCAGCGATATGGCAACGCCAATGTCGGCCGTGCATTCGATCGGGTGAGCTACGGGATTTCCAGCGAGTTCGGCTCCGGCCACCCCTGGCTGGGATGCGCCGACCTTAAAGCGGTGACGCACGGGCTGGCGCTGGTGCAGGGCACAGGGACGCTGGTGGAAGTTGCGGACCAGATCCTGCCCTATCGACATATGCCCCGGCGGACGGACGCGGTCTACTGATCGCACTGCATATAAAGAAAGCTTTATATTTGCCTCGATGAGCTTGGACGGCTAAGGGACGGCACATCCAAGGCGCGCTTGTTTGGCGCGTCGCCAGACCTTGCAGGAGTTTCCCGTGGCCACTCTCGAGCTGACCAAAGACTACGCCATCGCCGATATCGGCCTTGCGGACTACGGCCGCGCCGAGATCGCGATCGCCGAGACAGAGATGCCGGGCCTGATGGCTTTGCGCGCCGAGTTCGGTGCGTCGCAGCCGCTGAAGGGCGCGCGCATCACCGGCTCGCTGCACATGACGATCCAGACCGCGGTGCTGATCGAGACGCTGGTGGCGCTGGGCGCCGAGGTCCGTTGGGCTACCTGCAACATCTACTCCACCCAGGACCACGCCGCCGCCGCCATCGCCGCGAGCGGTATCCCGGTATACGCGATCAAGGGCGAGAGCCTGGCCGATTACTGGGATTACGTCGGCAAGATCTTTGACTGGTCGACCGAAGGCGACGCGGACCTGACGGCTAACCTGATCCTCGACGATGGCGGCGATGCCACCATGTTCGCGCTCTGGGGTGCACGGGTCGAGGCCGGCGAAAAGCTGTTCGAACCCGGCAATGCCGAAGAAATCGAGTTCGTCCGCGCGCTCAACGCTTTCCTGAAGGCCAAGCCTGGTTACCTCACCGCGTCGGTGAAGGCGATCAAGGGCGTCTCGGAAGAAACCACCACCGGCGTCCACCGCCTCTACAGCCTGGCCAAGGAAGGCAAGCTGCCGTTCCCCGCGATCAACGTGAACGACAGCGTCACCAAGTCGAAGTTCGACAATCTCTATGGCTGCAAGGAATCGC
>NZ_CAXYKL010000075.1:0-23207 GCF_964277725.1 uncultured Novosphingobium sp.
GGTCATGGTCGCCAGCATCGAGCCGGCGAGCAGCGCCTTGCGCACAATCGAATGTCTCATAGTGGAATCGCACCCTGTATAACGATCTTGGTTATGCTGGGCGGGCCAATATGGCTGGATTGCGACATTCATGTGCAGGTTTTAAGACAGTGGCGAAACTCCCTCTTCATCTGGTCTTCATTTAAGCAGGATAGCTTTGATTAACGGGGGTTTTCTTTGTGGCGGAAGGGCCACTCGCGGGAAACAATCGCGCTGAGATCGCAAGCAAAAGCACGGTTTACCAGCCCATGCTGCCTTCGATGCCCTTGAATGGTCCTGCCAGGTCGGACGTGATCCAACCGCCGTAGAAGCCGCCGGGCTGCGGTCGCACCTGTTCGCCGTCGATCGTGCAGTGATCGAAGGGCGCGGCATAGAACGCCACATGATCGCGCAAGATCGCGAAGGACGCGGTGGGCTGGGGGTAGCTCCATGCCACGTCTCGCAATTCTTCGGACCCGATCCGAACGTGCCAATATCGCGCCTCACCCTTCCACTCGCAGAACGACCGGCGGCCCGAGGGTATCAGCAAACCCGGCGTGATCGCGTCGGGTGGCAGATACCACGTGGGCGGATGGCTGGTCTCCAATGTCCGAACCGCCTGACGCGTTTCAGCGACGACGATGCCGCGATGGGCAATGCGGACATGGCGGTCGCTGGGTTCCGCCACTGCAGGTCTGGGATAGTCCCACACGCTTTCCTGCCCGGCCGCCACCGGATCACGCCAAGGCTTCATCGCAGCAGGCTCTACAGCAACTTGTCCAACGTGATCGGCAGATCGCGGATACGCTTGCCGGTCGCGTTGTAGATTGCGTTGGCCACGGCGGCAGCGACGCCGGTGATGCCGATCTCGCCGATACCGTGCGCGCCCATCGGAGCATGAGGATCGGGGATGTCGGTCCAGATCACGTCGATCTCCGGCACGTCGAGGTGCACTGGCAGGTGGTACTCTGCCATGCTGGCGTTCGCGATGCGGCCGTTGCGTTCATCCAGCTGGGTTTCCTCCATCAGTGCCATACCCAGGCCCATGATGATGCCGCCGCGAAACTGGCTGAGCGCGGTCTTGGGGTTGAGGATACGACCGCAATCGAACGAGCCCAGAAAGCGGCTAACGCGCACTTCACCTGTCACCGCGTTCACCCGCACTTCGCAGAACAGCGCGCTGTACGAGTGCATCGACCAGTGCATGGTTTCCAGTGGCGCCGATCCCGCTTTCGTTACGGACAAGTCGTCGCGCTGCGCTCGCGCCAGGATGGAGACGTACGTTTCCTTCGCATCCGGGTTGTCCAAGCGGGCCAGGCCGCCCGCTTCACTGCCCACTTCATCGGCGGATGCGCCCGAAAGTGGCGAATCATTCCCCGCCAGCTTCAGCAGCTCTTCCACCAGGGCGTTGTGCGCCGCGATCACGGCAGCGCCGATGGCGGCGGTCTGCTGCGATCCGCCCGCCATGATTGCGCCGGGAATCGCCGAATCGCCATAGGCGACATCAACTTGCTCCAGCGGCAATCCCAGCCGCTCCGCCGCGACGATGGCGGTGGTGGTGGCCGTGCCCATGCCCATCTCGGCAGCGGCAATTTCCACTTTGGCCCGGACGGCGTCACCCTCGCGCGTCAGCGTGATCCGCGCCTCCGCGCCGGGCATGCGATAGTAGGGATAGGTCCCCATCGCGCAGCCCATGCCGACATGCCACTCACCATCCCGGCGAGAGCCCGGCGTCTCAGGCCGGTCGGCCCAGCCAAAGCGATCTGCGCCGGTGCGCCAGGCTTCCACGATGTGCCGGGAAGAGAACGGCGTGCCCTTGATCGGGTCCTTCTCGGGCTCATTGCGGATACGCAGTTCCACCGGGTCGATGCCCAGACTGTCGGCCAATTCGTCGATCGCGGACTCCAGCGCGAACGTGCCAACCGCTTCGCCCGGCGCGCGCATGAAGGTGTTAGCCAGGGTGTCCATCCGGCCAACTTCGACCTTCAGCAGCATGGTGTCCGCGCCGTACATCGCCTGCGAGCCCAGGATGAACGGCTCTGGCATCGTGCCGTGCAGCGGCATGGTGGAGATGCCAGTGTGGATCAGCGCGTCGAACGTGCCGTCCGCCTTCGCCCCGATCGCCACGCGCTGCTGCGTGATCGCGCGCCCGCCGACGACGCGGTAGACGCCTTCGCGCGAAAGGGCGATGCGCACCGGCCGCCCAGCCAGCTTCGCGGCGGCGGCGCCGATCACCTGATGATCCCACAAGCCCTTCGAACCGAAGCCGCCACCGACATAAGGTGAAGTCAGATGCACCTGCTCAGGATCCAGCCCGAAGATCTGCGCCATGTTCTGCGCCTGCTGCGTCACCATCTGGCTGGCGTCGTGGATCACCAGTCGATCACCGATCCACGCCAGCGTGGCGGCATGCGGTTCGATCGGATTATGATTGTGGCGCGGAGTGCGATAAATTTGGTCCACCCGGTGCGGCGCGGCGGCGAACGCGGCCTCGGCATCGCCCACTTCGTCAAGCAGCGGGGCGCCCATGAACTGACCCTGCTCGACGCCGTTCGCCTGAGCCTCGGCCAGGCTGGTCACCGCACGCGTTTCATCGAACGTCACATGCACCAGAGAGGCGGCGTGATCCGCCTGCTCCTGCGTTTCGGCCAAGACGCAGACCACGGGCTGGCCATTCCAGTGGATCACGTCGTCCTGCATGATCGGTAGGTCGGTCGCACCGACCGCGCTGGGACTTGATCCGAACATCGGCATGGGGTTCAGGCGCGGCGCATTGTGGTGCGTCATCACCAGAACCACGCCGGGTGCCGCCTCTGCCTGTACGCTGTCGATCGCCGCGATCCGGCCCTTGGGGATTGTGGAATAGACCAGCGCGGCATAGACCATGCCATCGAAGCGATACTCGGCCGCGAAGGCGGCAGTGCCGCTGACCTTGTGAACCCCGTCCAATCGCGAAACCGGCTTGCCGATCAGGCCATGCTTGCGGCCGATCAGCGGATCGGGGACACCGCCCGGTATCCAGCTGTCAGGCGCAAGCGGCACCAGCTTTTCCATCGCCCCTTGCACCAGACCCTGGGCGGCCTGCTTGGCCGCATCGAACACGCTCATGCCGCTTCTCCCCGAGCCAGATCCGTCAGGACAGCAGCGAGCGTTCGCGCCGCCAGCGCAGGCTTGAACGCGTTGTCGCGAAGCGGGCGCGCCTCGGCAAATTCCGCTGCGGCGGCATCCAGCACCGCTTGCTGCGTGATCGTCTGCCCCCGCAACGCGGCCTCCGCCTTGGTCGCGCGCCATGGCTTGTGCGCCACGCCGCCAAAGGCGATGCGCACATCCGCCACGCGATCGCCCTCCAGCTGCAGCACCGCCGCCACCGAAACCAGCGCGAAGGCGTAGCTCGCCCGATCCCGAACCTTGCGATAGGCCGAGCGCGCGCCGGTTGGCAGCGCTGGCAGCGCGATCGCGGTGATCAGCTCGCCATCGCGCAGCACGGTATCTCGATCGGGCTGATCACCGGGCAGGCGGTGAAGATCGGCGAACGGGATCGTCCGCTGCCCCTCGGCGCCTTCCACATGGACCGTCGCGTCCAGCGCGGCTAAAGCCACGCACATGTCGGACGGGTGCGTGGCGACGCAGGCGTCTGACGCGCCCAGCACGGCATGGATGCGGTTGAAGCCTTCGCGCGCATCGCAGCCCGATCCCGGCGTCCGCTTGTTGCAGCGTGCCCCTTCGGCGTCGTAAAAATAGGTGCAGCGCGTGCGCTGCAGCAGATTGCCGCCAACGGTTGCCATGTTTCGGATCTGCGCAGACGCTCCGGCCAGGATCGCGCGCGAAAGTACGGGATACCGCGTGCGAACCGCAGGATGTTCGGCCAGCGCGGTGTTGCGCACCGCCGCGTCGATCAGCAGGCCACCGTCATCCGTTTCCGCGATGGTCGCGGGCAGGCCCGTCACGTCTATCAACTGATCCGGCCGGGCGATCGTCTCGCGCATCAGGTCGACGAGGTTGGTTCCGCCACCCAGATAAGCCGCGTTGGAGATCGCGCCCCGGCGCAGGGCGTCCGCCGCGTCATCGGCGCGCGCGTATTGGAACGGGTTCATGCGGGCACTCCCTGAACCAGGACGGCCTGGATCGCCTCGACAATGCCGTTGTGCGCGCCGCAGCGGCACAGGTTTCCACTCATCCGCTCCTGAATTTCCTCGCGGGTGAGAGTGATGGTGCCGCTAAGATCGTCGCTGACGTGACTGGGCACGCCGCGCTGCGCCTCTGCCGCCATGCCGATCGCGGAGCAGATCTGGCCCGGCGTGCAATAGCCGCATTGAAAGCCGTCATGCTCGATGAAGGCGGCCTGTAGCGGATGCAGCCCGTCTTCACTCGCCAGACCTTCGATGGTGGTGATCTGTCGTCCGTCAAACTGCACCGCCAGCGACAGGCACGAAAGGATGCGCTCTCCATCCACCAGCACCGTGCAGGCACCGCAGGCACCCTGGTTGCACCCCTTCTTCGTGCCGGTGAGGTGCAATCCCTCCCGCAAGTGATCCAGCAGCGATACGCGCGGATCGGTGGGAGCAGGCACCTGCGCCCCGTTGACGAACAATGACATTGCGATCCTCCGCACGACGATTGGGGGTAGAACGAACAAATGACATTCTCGTGCCAAGCGGATCGCAGGTCATTTTGCGATCGGGCGCAGGCAAGCGGCCTTGTGTCTCGAAAGCGATCCACCCCTGTTATCACGGCCCTGATAGCGAAGTCTCGCACCGCTTGACCCGGCGGCTGACCGCCCTAGCAAAGCGAAACCGCATCCAAGGGAGAAGGCCATGTTCTCGCATATCGTCGTCGGCAGCAGTGACCTGCAACGATCCAAGACATTCTACGATGCCCTGTTCGCCGCGATCGGAGGGCCTGAGGGGATGAACGCCGGGACACGCGTGATCTACGCGCACAACGGCGGCAGGTTCATGGTCGCCACGCCAGTAAATGGTGAGCCATGCTCTTTCGCCAATGGCGGTACGATCGGCTTCCTTATGGCCAGCGCGGAACAGGCCGACGCCTGGCACGCCGCTGGCATCGCCGCGGGCGGCAAGACTTGCGAAGACCCGCCGGGCGTGCGCGACCTGGGCGTCAGCAAGCTGTACCTCGCCTACTTGCGCGATCCCGACGGCAACAAGCTTTGCGCCAACTACCGCATGGAAAGCTGACCGGAACGCGCGCGTTTCTCCGGGGCCCGGCGCGATCGTGGCCGGACCCGGAGAATGCGCGCGGCTAGATGCGGCCGGCAGCGTGGTCCAGGCGCAGACAGATCGCCTTGGGCTCGGTGAAGGCATTCATCGCTTCGTACCCGAATTCCCGACCGATGCCGGACAGCTTGTTGCCGCCAAACGGCATCGCCAAGTCCAGCACGTTGTGCGTGTTCAGCCAGACCGTGCCCGCATCGATGCGATCCGCCAACAGATGCGCCCGATCCAGATTGCGAGTCCAGATACTCGCCCCCAGCCCGAACGGCGTGTCGTTCGCCAGCTTCACCAGATCGTCCCCTTCGTCGACGCGAGCGGCGCAAAGGACCGGGCCAAAAATCTCCTCGCGCATCGGCGTCATCTGCCGGGCGACGCCAGCCAGCACGGTGGGTGGATAGAACCAGCCTTCCCGGTCGGCCACTTTGCCCCCCGCCACGGCGATCGCGCCTTCGGCAAGGCCGGCGGTGACGATGCCACCCACCCGATCGCGCTGCCGCTTGGAAATCAGCGGGCCGACTTGCGTGGCGGCATCGAAGGCAGAGCCCAGCTTCAGATCGCGCGCAATTTGCGCCACGCCTTCCAGCACCTGATCGTAGAGCGGGGCCTCCACCAGCAGCCGTGATCCGGCGGTGCAGATCTGCCCGGAATTGGCGAAGATCGCCATCGCCGCGCCGGGGATCGCACGCTCCAGATCGGCATCGGCCAGGATGATCGTGGGCGACTTGCCCCCCAGTTCCAGCGTGACTCGCTTCATCGTCTGCGCGGCGGCGGCCATGATGCGCTGGCCGGTGGCGGTGGAGCCGGTGAAGGCGATCTTGCGCACCAGCGGGTGATCGACCAGCGCCGCCCCCGTCTCTTGCCCATAGCCGGTGACGATGTTC
The DNA here is from genome assembly GCF_964277725.1 of uncultured Novosphingobium sp. Lineage (NCBI taxonomy): Bacteria > Pseudomonadati > Pseudomonadota > Alphaproteobacteria > Sphingomonadales > Sphingomonadaceae > Novosphingobium > uncultured Novosphingobium sp. The sequence continues at coordinate 6,131 of NZ_CAXYKL010000075.1, forward strand.
ACCGCGCCGGCCGGAAAGCCCGCCTCGATGATCAGCTCGCCCAGCCGCAGCGTCGTCAGCGACGTTTCCTCCGAGGGTTTGAGCACCACGGTGCAGCCAAACGCGATCGCGGGGGCCAGCTTCTGAATGGCTTGGCCGATCGGGAAATTCCACGGTGTGATCCCGGCGACCACGCCGACCGGACGCCGCTCGGTATAGGCGCGATAGGTCGCGTCTTCGGGCACCAGCGGGTTCAGCGCGATGGACTGCCCGGCGATCTTGGACGCCCAGCCGGCGAAATAGCGCAGCCCGTCGATCGTGAACTGCAAATCGATCGCGCGCGTCACCGCCAGCAGCTTGCCACTGTCCAGCGATTCCAGCGCGGCCAGTTCATCCGCGTGTTCCTCCACCAGCAGCGCCAGCCGCTCCAGCAGGCGGCCCCGATCGATCGGACGCATGGATTGCCATTCGCGGCTTTCGAAGCAACGGTGCGCCGCCTCCACCGCACGATCGACATCGGCGGCGCTGCACGCCGGGATCGTCGCGATCTGGCGGCCGGTGGCGGGATCGAGCACGGGGATCGTGGCACCTGCCTCCAGGGGCTCCATCAGCGCACCGTCCAGCAGCAGGCGGCCTTGCGGCAAGCGCGCTTGCAGCGTGGGAGGGCTGGCGATGTCGGTCAGCGGCGGCGCCTGATCGATGGTGGTCATGCGGGAGAGTCTCCTGTGGAACGGGATCAGGCGGCGGCGACGGCCACGGTGCCGGGCGCTGTGCGGCCTGATGCGGGGCGCTCTTCCTCCACTTGCGTGGAGCCGACCCGGGCAAACACGGCGGGGCGGGCGATCCGCAGATAAGTGCCGTGGACCAGGCCCAGGATCGCCAGCGGCAGGAACAGCCAGGGCAGCTTGTTCACCACCGCCAGCGTGGTGCCGGTCAGCGCCGAATAGTTGGTGAGCGACAGATAGGTGGCGATGGCGATCAGGATGCCGCCGACCAGCGGCGACAGCGTCTTGCCCAGCGAAAACTCCCTGCGCCGGGCGAAGAACAGCGGCACCGACAATGACGTCGTGGTCAGCAGCAGCAACAGGCCCACCGCGCCCATGGAGGACAAGCTGGTCGCCAGGTTCAGCAGCGGGTCGAGGCCCGCCAGCGCGAACAAGGAAACGACCACGGATAGGATCACCGTCAGCACCACGCAGGCCGCGCTGGGCGATCCATGGACGGGGTGAACGTGGCCCAGCACGCGCGGCAACAAGCCATCGCGAGCCATCGCGAACATGTATCGCGTGATGTTGTTGAAAAAGCCCAGCACCGCGGCGAACAGGCTGGTGATCGTCAGCAGGCCCAGCAGCTCGCGCCCGATAACGCCCATATAGCGTTCCGCCACGCCGGCGACCAGGCGCCCAGGATCGGCCCCGGCCACGGCCTTCACATCGCCGGGCAGGATGCTCAGCACCAGGCACCAGGATGACAGGACATAGAAACTGCCCAGCACCATCACCGCGCCGTATGTGGCGCGCGGGATGGTGACGGCGCGGTTGCGTGCCTCCTCCTGATATATCGCCGTCGCCTCGAAGCCGATGCAGCCATTGATCGCGTAGATCACCGCGATGCCCAGCCCCGGCGCGAAGATGGTGGTGGGCGAAAAGCTGCTGAAATCGATCCCGGAGAACCCCTTGTGCCACAAAATCAGCACGTCCAGCACCATGATCACCAGCACTTCCGCCAGCAAGGCGATGGTCAGCACTTTGGCCGCCATGGTGATCTTGCGAACGCCCAGCCAGGCGGTGACGGCGATGGTCAGCGCAGCCCAGATCTCCCAGCGCGTACCGATCCCGGTGGCGTGGCGGATGAAGTCGGTGACGAAATAGCACATCGCGCCCAGCACCGATGTGGCCGAGCAGATATAAGCCGTGACGGCGATGTAGGCGGCGGCGATGCCCGCCTCCTTGCCGATGCTTGAGGCGATATAGGCGTAGAACGCCCCGGCGTTGCGCACATGCGGCATCATCCGCACATAGCCGACGGCGAACAGCAGGATCACGAAGCACATGCCCAGCAAAGTGCCGGGCATCCCCGCGCCGTTGCCGAATGCGATGGCCAGCGGGATGATGCCGGCCAGCACGCCCATTGGCGCGGCGCAGGCCAGGATCATGAAGATGATGTCCCAAGTGCCGAGCATCCCCGGCAGGAGGCTACCGGTATCGGCAGCATCACGAACGTCAGCCATGCCTCTTGTGCATCCTCTCAGAGCCTCTCTCGGCAAGCGGCCGTCCCCAGCGCTTCATCGTCGCTTGGGGCGCGCCAGTTGATTGCGCTTCCGACCGCGCATTTTGTATTTCCGGCCAAGCTGTTGCACCCGGCCGCGTTCATCGTTGTCAGCCGCCCGGAACCAGCGCGATCACGCGCAGCGGACTGCCCGAACCGCCCTGGATCTTAAGCGGAGTGGCGATGATCACCGCGCCGAAGGTAGGCAGCTGATCGATATTGGTCAGACACTGCAGGCCATAGCGGCCATTGCCGTGCAGGATCGCGTGGGCGGGCAGCGGCTCCTCAAAATGCGAAGCCTGGCCCGCATCGGTGCCCACCGTCTCCACCCCAAGGCCCACACAATCGCGCTCGTGCACCAGAAAGCGCATCGCGCCTGCATCCGGCCCGGGCGAATGCGCACCGTCATCCTTCAGGTTGAGGTAGGAGAGCGTACCTACGCGTTTGTGCCAATCGGTGCGCAGCAGCACCCAGTGGCGCGGCGGGATGGGGCCATTGCGCGCTTCCCACTCCTCCAGGAATTCGCGCGTCAGGATAAAGTCCTCATCCGCCGCCGATTCCGCGCTGATATCCACCACCACGGCGGGGTGGATGAAATCAGCGGGCGGCAGCGTGTCCACCGTGCCGTTGGGGACGTCCTTGCCGGTGATCCAGTGCGCCGGCGCGTCGAAGTGCGTGCCGGTATGCTCGTTCATCGAGATATTGTTCCAGTACCACGCCGGACCGGTGCCGTCGTAGCGTGAGACTGTCTCCATGCGGAACGGCTCGCACTGGCCGAATTCGGAAGGCAGCACGATCACGGGGAAATCCGGCGAAAGCGTGTTGGTCAGGTCCACCACGGTGATCCCGTTGGTGGCGATGCCGCTGGTGAGCGCGGCAAGGGTCTGGGTAGGGGCGGTCACAGGCTATTCTCCCGTATGAAAAGCGCCGGGTCTGCCGACCAGCGCTGCATGGCCTCGATCGCGGTATCGCCGATGCAATGCGTTTCCAGCCCCTGCTCCAGCGCCTCGACCACGCCCTTGCCGATGCGCGCGGGGGCGATCTTGGGCAGCGGCACGGACTGGTGATCGGCATCGTCCACCGCGCCGACCAGAAGGCTGATCACCCGGGCATTTGCGCCGCGCATCTCATGCCGGAAGCTATGCAGCAGCGACAGGCGGGCCGCTTCCGCTGCCGAGAAGGCGGGATAAGCCGCATCGGGCGCAAGGGCAGTGGCGGAAATCACGTCGACGAAGGCGGCGGACGGCCGCCCGCGCAACATCGGCCCGCAGCCCTGGGTCAGCCGCAGCAGACCCAGCACGCCCACGTCCAGCGCGCGCTTCTGGTCCAGCAGGCCTTCTCCCGGCCGCACGAACCGCGCGGTGTTGACCACGATGTCCAGTGGCCCGGCGATATCGCAGAGGCATTCGGACACGGAGCGGGTGTCGGTCAGGTCCAGCGACACGAACCGTACGCCGTCGATCGCCGGCGCGGTGGCGGGCGGGGCGATGCCGGCAACGATGCTGGCCGCATCCGCCGCCTTCAGCGCTTCCACCACGGCGCGACCGACGGGATGGCCCGCGTCCGTCACCAGCACGGTGGAACCGCGCACCGGCACCACGAATTCGCGCCACTGCGTATCGGTCATGTCGGGGGTTTCTCCAGCAGCGAGGGCGAACAGCGCGGCGTTTCCGCCCTTGTCTAGCATCAGCCTGATCTCAGCGCGCGCGCCCACCGCCAGCGTGGGCGAGAGGTGCGCTATCGCGGTCGGCCCGGCGTCCAGCGCCACGGTACCGATGCGCCAGGGCAGAAGCTGACGGAAATAGAGATCGGTGGTGGCGCGGATCGTGGTTTCGGCCAGCAGCGTGGCACCGCGGGGCTGGTCCTGCCACACCAGATCACCCCAGCATTGCGGACACACATCCCGCGGCGGATACGTCACCGCCTGGCAATCCGCGCATTGCTGCAGGACGAAACGGCCCGTGGCGGCGCGAGCCGCAAGGGCGTGCGCCGCGCGGCTGCGCTGGCCGGGCGGCACATGCCGCTCCACCTTGCGCGCCAGCGGATCGCGCTTCTCGGGCTTGGGGCGCAAGCTCATGCCGCCTCCAGGAGCGCAGCGGCGGTGCAGACCCCGCGATCGTAATTGACGAGGCCGAAGCCCGATACCAAGGAGCGCCGCGCATTCGGCACCTGACCGCCCAGAGGCTGGCGCAGGATCTGGCGCAGGCCCTCGGTCATGTTCTGGAAACCGCCCGCCGCGCCTGCCTGGCCTGCGGACAATTGCCCGCCATTGGTATTGAGCGGCAAATCACCGTCGATGCCAAAGTTGGTGCGGCGAATGAACTGCGCCACATCACCCTTGGCACAAAAGCCCAGGTCTTCCAGCTGCATCGCCACGATCACCGGATAGTCATCATAGACTTGCAGCGTGTCGATATCCTGCGGGCCGATCCCGGCCATCCGCCACAAGTCATCCACATCCATCGCCCAGCCGCCACGCCATTGGACCAGATCATCGGGATAGGCGTTGTGCCGCTCGATCGTGGAGAGCACGCGCACAGTCTGAAGGCCCAGCCGCTCCGCCACTTCTGCCGTCGTCACAAGAAAGGCCTCGGCCCCGGCGCATGGCATCACGCAATCGTAGAGGTGCACCGGATCGCTGATCGGGCGAGCCTTCAGGTAGGCTTCCAAAGTCAGATCACCGCGCTGCAACGCCAGTGGATTGCTGCGTGCGTTCTGTCGCTGCGCCACGCATAGCTTGCCGAAGTCCTCACGCGTCACGCCGTACTGGCGCATGTAGTTGTCGGTGATCAACGCGAACGTGGCGTTGGGCCCGCCAAAGCCATAGGGATAGACCGCATCTTGCGAAAAGCGCGAGAAGTTCGCCAAGGTCTTGCGGAAACTGTCCAACTGGTTGGTATCCGCCGCTACGCAGGCGACCACTTCGGCATCACCGCATTGCACCGCGCGTGCGGCGCGGCGCAGCGCCATCACGCCGCTGGCCCCGCCGGTGGGAAGATGGTCCAGCCAGCGCGGACTGAGCCCCAGATGCTGGATCATGCCGACGGCGGTGTCCGGCCCAGCCGAAAAGCTGGCGAAGCAAAAGCCGTCAATCGCATCGCGCTCCAGCCCGGTGGCCTGGCTCAAAGCGCGCAGGGCCTTGCCCGCCCACCAATGCGCGGTCTGCGTCGAATAGCGTTCATACGGCACCGTGACCGGCGCACAGACGACGACATCATCGTAGCGCAACCGCTTTCGCATCACACCTGGCGCTTCTTGAGAGCGCGGGTATCGTGGCACTGGGCCTTGTCCATCTTGTCGGCCACCTGATCCTTCAAGGCTGCGCGCAGGATCTTCTGCGTTGGCGTCAGCGGCAGCGCGTCCACGAAGCCGATCCAGCCGGGGACCTTGTAATAGGCCATCTGGCCCAAGCACCAGCGCGCAATCACCGCCGCCGTCTCGGCATCGCCCGGCCCGCCACGCGGCACGATCAGCGCCGTCACCTCATCGCCGCGCACCGCGTCTGGCGTGGCGGCGACGGCGGCCTGGCGCACCAGGGGATGGCGATTAAGCACGGCTTCCACTTCCACCGCGGCGATATTCTCGCCCGAGCGGCGGATCACGTTCTTCTTGCGATCCACGAAGTGCAGATCACCGTCCGCATCGCGCGAGACGATATCGCCGGTGTGGAACCAGCCATCCGCCCAGGCCTCTTGCGTCGCCGCCGCGTTCTTCAGGTATTCGCGAAAGAACCCGTAATGCGGGTTCGGCCCGGCGCGGCGCACCAGCAGTTCGCCCGGCGCGGGATCGACCACGTCCACGCCCTGATCGTCGACCAGCCTGATCTCCACTTCGTCTGTCACCCGGCCAAAGCAGTGCGAGCCGGTCTTGCGCGGCTCGCGATGCGCAGAGATCACGCCGCCGCTGCCTGTCTCGGTCATCGCCCAGGCCTCGATCAGCGGGAAGCCGAAGCGCGCCTCGAACGGATCGTGCAATTCGCGCGCCACGCCCGCGCCAAAGCCGAAGCGGACCGCGTGGGCCTTGTCCGACGCATCTTGCGGAGCGCCCATCAGCATGGAGGGCATCACGCCCAGGTAATGCACGCAGGTGGCACCGCTGCGCTTCACGCTGTCCCACCATGTGCTGGGATGAAAGCGATCCAGCATGGTGAGGCAACCACCCATCGTGACCATCGCCATCACCGATACCGCCATCGCGTTCATATGGAACACCGGCAGCGGCGTCAGCATCCGCTCCTGCCCGACGCGCAAGTCGATCAGGCCGCCGACATCGCGGTACCAGTCACCCGAGTGCAGGAAGTATTCGTTGGTCAGCACGCAGCCCTTGGGCTGGCCGGTGGTGCCCGAAGTATAGAGCAAGGCTGCTTCCGCCGCGCAGCCGCCCGCCTGTGGGCGGCCGGGGCGGTCGATCTCGGGAAGGGGTTCGCCCGGCACGATGACCTGGATCGGATTGCCCGCCTGATGCGCGGCCAACGCCACTTCATCGCGTCGTTCCGGCAGAACGAAGGCGGCATCCATTTCGGAGTGGCCGATCAGGTAGGACAGCTCGCTCAGCCGCAAATCGGGATTGAGCGGGATCACCGATGCACCAAGGCCATTCAGCGCGAACCAGATCTCGATGAAGACGGGGCGGTTCTGCAACAGCAGGCCGACGCGGTGGCCATCGTCGTAGCCGGCGGTGCGCAGGACATCCTGCCACGCGCCCACGCGCCGCGCCATCTCGCGATAGCTTACTTCGCCCGCTTCGATACCGTAGATCGCGGCGGTTTCCGGCAGGACGTTCAGGAACGCATGATCGGCAAAAGCGTCCGCCGTCTGCGCAAACCGGGAGAAGACCGTCTCGTTGCCCACTGCGCCTCTCGTACAAAGATGATGTGTTGCGGACGGGAGCCGGCGCTGAAGCGCATCCTCTCTATTTCCGTCACCGCACGTTGCGTGACGTATGCATATGCATATTTATGATGGCAGGCAACCGGAAAAGATGCGCGTGCCTCAGGGCTCCTGCCGCTTGGCGTTCTCGATCATCTGCAGCAGAACGCGGCGGCACACCGCGATATCATCCGCATCGATGCCCTCGGACAGGATTTCGAAGTGGGTTTCCGCCGCAGGCCAGCTAGCGTGCAGCAGGTCACTGCCCGCTGGCGTCAGCGCCAGTTCCCGGCGGCGCTGGTCGGCCTGTGAGATGCGCCGCTCCACCAGGCCGGCCTGCACCATCGCATCGATCGCCCGGCTGGCGGTGGACTGCTCGGCAAAGGCGCGCGCTGCAATCTCGTTCACCGTCAGAGTGCCGTGGATGTGCAGCACCGAAAGCGCGCGCAGGGTTACGACGTTCAGGCCATTGGCGCTCAGCCGCCGGTTCTGCGCCGCTTGCCCGAAGCTGGACAGGCGGTTAACCAGATAGGGCACATAGCTTTCCAGTTCCTCCTGCGTCTGCGGGGGAGCTGGCTTGCGTTTGGGCGATGTCTTGGCGCGCGGCCCGGCTCTGGTCACTGCTCTGGTCACTGCTTTGTAGCTAGGGGGGTGGAAGCTTGCTGAACGCCTTGCACGACTGGCGATGACCATGCGCTATGGCCTTGCCACGCACGCGTCAAGCAAGCCGCCCCGGAACGATCCGCCTGAACCGACCGGACTGCCTAGAAAGAGCGGATCGTGCGGATCAGCCCGTCGAGGTTGCCCATTTCCGCATCCTTGATCGCCGCCTCGCGCAAGCGCCGCGCCCAATCGGCCGCGTCGGCGCGGTGCTTGATCAGGTCGATGGTCTCCATCACCCGGTCGAACTTGGACAGGCCGCGCGCGTGCGTGTCGGAATAGCCCTTGATCAAGCGGCGGCATTTCAGCACCTCCACCCCCAGCAGATAATTGTTGCGCACGTGCAGCCCGGCCTTCTTCAGCCAGGCGTCGCGATGTGCCACTTCCTCTGCATGGCGCAGAGACCTGCGCCGCAGCCCCTTCAGCCCGCCCAGGATGTAGAGCGCCACGAACCAGCGCAGGGAATACGTGCGCACGCGCCGCCCCTTGTTCACCCGGCGATCGAGCCAGGCGTAGAGGCCGTCCTGCTGCTTCAGCCAGCGGCCAAAGGCGGCGGGCAGCATCCCCGTCACTTCCTCCATGCGGGGATGCATGAACTCCGTGGTGTGGAGAATCTGCCCATCCCTGACGCCGACATCCTTGGCGATGCGATCCCGGCGAGAGCCGCGCGTCTTAAGGTCGGCCACGCGAATCACGTCGTCATACGTCATCGCGTTGGCCAGGTACTTGGCCCCGTTCTCGGCAAAGGAATGATCATAGCGGCCGCCGTCCAGCAACGTGTCCAGCCCGACCAAGTCTTCCAGCAGCGCCAGATATTCCTCACCATAGGCAAGGTCCTGATAATCAATGACCTTGCGCAGGCCGTGCCACGCCATCGGCTGCACCGGAGCGGGCATGGCGATGATACGATCGAACAAAGGCAAGAGCCGCGCATCGCTCGGCGCGCTCGGCAGTTTGTCCACCCCATCCGAAGGCGTGCCCGCAACGATGGCGGCAGGGCGATCCTCCGGCTTGCGCCCCGCTTCGTCGAAGGCGGCGTCAAAGGCCTTGAGGCTGGCGGCGACGCCCTTGCCTTCCCCCTCGATCACGGCGTGGTAGTCCCCCTTGGCGAACGGCAGCGCGCCCGATCCGGCCAGCGCGCCGAACATCGCGGCGGAGATCACGCTGCCGTGCCGCACCGCCAGCGCATCCATGTCGAACAGAATCTGCTGGCGCGCGACGACATCCACCGCCTCGGAAACCGAGAGGCTATCGGCGATGCCTTCGCCCGGCGCCATCTTCTCGGTGACGGTGAAAGAACGGTGGGTGGAGGCGATCAGCGTGGTGCGATCGGGCGTGACGATGCCGCGCAGGATCGAACGGCCCGCCTCCATGAATTCGGACGCCATGACGATATCGACATCGCCCGGCGTCGGCATCTGCGACAGGATGGGCTTCTGGCCATTCAGGCTGGCCATCATCTCGACGTAATAGATTGTCGCGCCGGTGCGCTGCGCCACGCCCGGCACCGAGGTGGACTGGGCGGTCCAGCCCGCGTTCTCCGCCAGCTTGACGATCCAGCCGGTCAGCACGCCGCCGCCCTGCCCGCCCATCGCGACGATGGCGATGTTGATCGGGCGCTCGGTCGCTTCGCCAGCGGGCGAGAGCGGCAGTCTTAGCTTCTCTGCCAACATCACGCGGCCTCCAGCGTCAGGCGGCTGCTTAGGCGACGCTTCTGCAGCTTGCGGATCACGCCCATAGATAGCTTCGCCTTGAAGCGGTCCCAGGCGGTGGGGTTGTGGATCACTTCGGCGCGATAGAACGAGGGGCACAGCGCCGCCGCCTCGGACACTTCGCCGCAATTGCCGCAGGCCACGCAGCTGTTGTCGATCGCGGCGACGGGATCGTCGCGCAGCGGATCATTCAGTTGCTTGACCGAGAGCGAGGGGCAGCCGGACAAACGGATGCAGGCGTGATCGCCCGTGCAGACATCTTCGTCCACGCCGAACCGCTCCTTCACCACGCGCTTTCCGTCCTTGATGCGCTTGGCGATCTGCGGCTTCACCCGGCGCTGCTTGTTCAGCATGCACTCTGACGAGGCGATGATGATCTTGGGCCCTTCCTCGGTCGTCGTCAGCGCTTCGTGCAGCGTGTCGCGCATCTTGGCGACATCGTAAGTCCGATCGACTTCGCGCACCCATTTCGCGCCCACGCCCTTCACCGCATCGATGATCGGGTTGTTGGTGCTGCGGTTCGCGTTGTCGGCGCGGGAGGAGAGGATGTCCTGCCCGCCCGTGGCCGAGGAATAGAAGTTGTCGACGATTAGGAACACGCCATCGTGCTTGTTGTAGACCGCGTTGCCGATGCCGCTGGTGAGGCCGTTGTGCCAGAAGCCGCCATCGCCCATCACCGCGATCGAGCGCTTGGCGTCAGACTTGGCACCGAATGCCGAAGTGGAGGCCGGGCCCAGGCCAAAGCCCATCGTGGTCGCGCCCAGGTTGAACGGCGGCAGGATCGAGAACAAGTGACAGCCGATATCGGCCGAGACGTGATGCTCGCCCAGATCCTCGTTGACCAGCTTCATCGCCGCGAAGATCGGACGCTCGGGGCAACCAGTGCAAAGGCCCGGCGGACGGCTGGGCACCACGGACTTGAGCTTTTCCACCTTGGGATCGGCCAGCACCGCCGAGGCATCGGGCACGGGCGGGCGATTGCCCAGCAGGCGCGGATCGTTCTCCTCCAGGAAAGTCTGGACGCCCTGCATGATCGCGTGCGCGGTGTAGTCACCCGCCATCGGCAGCACGTCCTTGCCACGAACCTTCGCGTTGATATCGCGGCGGCGCAGCACGGTGTTCAGCGCCTGCTCCAGGTATTCGGGCTGCCCCTCCTCCACCATCAGCACCGCGTCCTTGCCAGCGGCGAACGCGGCGACTTCGGTGTCGATCATCGGATAGGTGACATTCATCACGTAAAGCGGGATCTGCGTGTTGCCGTAGGCGTCTGACAGCCCGAGATACTGCAAGGCACGGATGACGTTGTTGTACATCCCGCCCTGCAGGATGATGCCGACCTTGCCTTCCTCAGGCCCGAAAAATTCGTTCAGCTTGTGATCGCGCACGAAGTCTATGGCGGCGGGCATCCGGCGCTGTATCTTCTCATGCTCATGCTCATAGGCGGCGGGCGGCAGGACGATACGGCCAAGATCGCGCCGGGGATGATTGCGCGCATCGTCGATGGTGAAGGCCGGCTTCACGTTGTCCTTGCAGATGAAGCTGCCGTGCATGTGGCAGGTGCGCACCCGGATTTGCAGCATGACCGGCGTGTTCGACACTTCGGACAGCTGAAAGCCCTTCTCGATCAGATCGACGATGCAAGCGTGATCGGGCCGGGGATCGAGCAGCCACATTTGCGACTTCATGGCAAAGGCATGCGTGCGCTCCTGCATGATCGAGGAGCCTTCGCCGTAATCCTCGCCCACGATCACCATCGCCCCGCCGGTGACGCCACCCGAAGCCAGGTTCGCCAGGGCATCGGAGGCGACATTGGTGCCGACGGTGGATTTCCACGCCACCGCGCCGCGCAACGGGTACATCACCGAGGCCGAAAGCATCGCCGCCGCTGTCGATTCGTTGGCCGAGCTTTGGAAGTTGACGCCCAGTTCGCCCAGCACGTCCTTGGCGTCGGACAGCACGTCCATCAGGTGCGAAATCGGCGATCCCTGATAGCCGCCGACGTAGGAAACGCCCGATTGCAGCAGGCCCTTGGTGATCGCCAGGATCGCCTCGCCCCGGAACTCTTCACCCGCGCCCAGACGCAAATGCTCGACCTCGCGCGCGAAAGACCGTTCCGCCATGACTTCTCACCTCGTGTTTAATATGCATTTGCATATATTTATGCGGAGCGTGTGTCAATGATGCGGAAAGTCGGGCGCATTTGGCCCAAACCGCACGCTGCGTGGCCTGAAACGAAATGGGGCGATGCGGGGGCTGATCTATCCTAGGCTGTCATCAAAGCAGCCGGTGAAGAGGGGAATATCCATGATCGCAGCGATCATCAGTGCGTGTCGCGGGGCCTTGCGCCAAGGCGATCGGGCGCCCTCGTCCGAAGGCGCCGGGCTGACGCGGGCCGGGTTCCTGCAACTGGCGGCGGTCGGCGCGGTGACGGCAGGGGTCGGCCTGGGCATCGGCGAAGCGATGGCGGCCAGCCGCCGCGCCATCCCGCGCGTCACCGATATCGACAAGCTGTATGACGCCTGGCAGTCGCGCTTCAACGCGGCCGATCTGGAAGGCATGGTCGATCTCTACGTCCGCGATGTCACCTACATCAACCCGCAGGGCAAGCCGATGCCGGGACACGCCGGCGTCCGTGCCGACATGGCCGAGGCTTTCGCCTTCGAGCCGCGTATCGACATCCATGATCGCAAGCACCTGACCTATGGCGATACCGTGCTGACCACCAATCACTGGAAACTGTGGATGCGCGGCCCCGACGGCAAGCAGCAGGAATTGACCGGCGGCGGCATCGAAGTGCTGCGCCGCCAGCCCGACGGCGCCTGGCGCTTCATCATCGACGACGCATCGCGCTCCGCCTCCTGAATCAGGGCATATCGACCTTCAGCGCCGGGCCTTCCCCCGGCGCAGGGCGTTGCGCATCGCGATGCTGGAATTGATGCGGGTGACGCCGGGCAGGCGGGACAGCACTTCCCCGTGGATGCGCTCGTACGAAGCGGCGCTTTCGGTTTCCACCCGCAGCCAGTAGTCCACCTGCCCGGTCATCAGGAAGCACTCCTTGATCTCGGGGTGCTTGCGCACGGCCTGTTCGAAGCGGGCGAGGTATTCCTCCGTCTGCCGATCCAGCGTGACCTGCACCACCACGCTGACCATTTGCGCCTCATCGATATCGCCGGTGACGATCGTGTATCCGCGAATCACGCCTTCATCCTCCAGCTGGCGAATGCGACGATGGCAGGCGGAGGGGGACAGGCCGATCTCCTCCGCGATCTCGGCGTTGGAGCGCCGGCCGTTCAGCCGCAGCAGCCGGAGTATCTCCTGATCCATGCGATCCAGCTTGTGCGCCATAGCCGCCCTCCCCCCCAACGTGATTCCAGATTGATCCCGGCATAATCCCAGCATGATCCCACCGATCGGCAGAACCTTCACCGAATACCGCACGATCGTGCAAGACAAGTTTTCAGGCCGAACAATCTTTCTATCTTCGGTGCGTCATTCGAACCAGCATCCTATATCCTCCCTATCAAGCCCAGGAGCGTTGCATGACTGATCCCGCAAGATTGACCGGCGCCGTCCTGACGATCGACCTTGAGGCGATCGTGGCCAACTGGCGTCGCTTGCGGGATGAGAGCGGTTCTGTGCATGTCGCCGCCGTGGTCAAGGCGGACGCCTATGGCCTTGGCGTGGCGCACGTCGTGCCCGCGCTGCACGCCGCCGGATGCCGGCACTTCTTCGTGGCCCACCTGATCGAGGCGCTGGAGGTGGTGGACATCCTGCCGCGCGGCAGCTTCGTGGCGGTGCTTAGCGGGCTGAACCCCGGCGCCGAGAGCGCCTGCGCGGCCGCGGGCGTGATCCCGGTGCTGAACAGCCTGGGGCAGGCACGCCGCTGGATCGCGCAGGCCCGGATCGACAATCGCCGCCTGCCCGCGATCCTGCAAGTGGACAGCGGCATGTCGCGCCTGGGCCTGCCGCCGCACGAAGCCGCCGAGCTGGCGGCGGATCAGGAACTTACCGAACGCCTTTCGATCCTGGCGGTGATGAGCCACCTCGCTTGCGCCGACGAGCCTGAAGCACCCGCCAATCTCGCCCAAGCCGAAGCGTTCGGCCAGTTGGCCGATCTCTTCCCCGGCGTGCCGCGCAGCCTGACCAACAGCGGCGGCTGCCTGCTGGGCGAACGGTTCGCCGGTGACATCGCCCGGCCCGGCATCGCGCTTTACGGCGGCGATCCGGCCACCGGCGATCACGCACCCTTCGCGCCTGTCGTGCGCCTGGAAGCAGCGGTAATCCAGATGCGGCAGATCCCGGCCGGCACTGGCGTCGGCTATGGCATGACCTGGCACGCGCCGGTCCCGACCCGGCTTGCCACCATCGGCGTGGGCTATGCCGATGGCTGGCTGCGCAGCTTGTCCGGCCAAGGTGCGGCGTGGTTCGGGGAAGCTCGCCTGCCGATCGTCGGCCGCGTATCGATGGACAGCATCATCGTCGACATCTCGGCCCTGCCCGAAGGCGCGCTGGCCGAAGGCGACATGGTGGAACTGATCGGCCCGCACCAGACCATCGACGATGTGGCCCACGCAGCGGGCACCATCTCCTACGAAATTCTCACCAGCCTCGGTCAGCGGTATCATCGGGTCTATCGCCCCGCCGCTGCGCAACAGGAGCTTGCGGCATGAAGATCGCCGTTCTGGGCGCCGGCGTCATCGGCGTCACATCCGCGTGGTACTTGGCCAAAGCCGGGCACGAGGTCGAAGTGATCGACCGCCAGCCCGGTCCGGCGCTGGAGACCAGTTTCGCCAACGCCGGCCAGGTTTCGCCCGGCTACTCCGCCCCCTGGGCCGCGCCGGGCATTCCGCTCAAGGCGATGAAGTGGCTGACGATGAAGCATTCGCCGCTGGTCCTGCGCCCTGGCCTGGACTGGCAAAGCTGGCGCTGGGTCAGCCAGATGCTGCTGAACTGCACCGAAGCCGCCTATGAGCGCAACAAGGGCCGCATGGTGCGCGTCGCCGAATACAGCCGCGACCGTCTGGAAGACCTGCGCGCCGAAACCGGCATCGCCTATGACGAGCGCACGCAGGGCACGTTGCAGCTGTTCCGCACGCAAAAGCAGCTGGACGGCATCGGCAAGGACATCGCGGTGCTGCGCGCATACGGCGTGCCTTACGAGGTTCTCGACGTCGAGGCGTGCGTGGCGGCCGAGCCGGGCCTGCGCCAGATGCGCCATACCTTCGTGGGTGGCCTGCGCCTGCCGCATGACGAGACGGGGGACTGCTTCAAGTTCACCAACGCGCTGGCGCAACTGGCCACCGACAACGGCGTGCGGTTCCGCTTCGGCACTTCGGTCTCCGCGCTGGCGCATGACGGCAGCCGCATCACCGGCGTGCGCACCACGTCCGGCGTGGAGCGGTTCGACGCCGTGCTGGTCGCTTGCGGCAGCTTCTCCCCCGCGCTGGTCCGGCCGCTGGGCATCACGCTGCCGGTCTATCCAGTGAAGGGCTATTCCATCACCGTGCCTATCATCGATGAAGACCGCGCGCCGGTCTCCACCATCATGGACGAGACCTATAAGGTGGCCATCACCCGCCTGGGTGACCGCATCCGCGTGGGTGGCACGGCGGAAATTTCTGGCTTCAACACGCGGCTGGATCCCGCTCGACGGGAAACGCTGGAGACTTCGGTAGGCAGCCTGTTCCCCGGCGCGGCGGACCTGGCCGCCGGCAGCTTCTGGACCGGGATGCGCCCGATGACGCCGGACGGCACGCCGGTGATCGGCGCCACTCCGTTCGCCAACCTGTTCCTCAACACCGGGCACGGCACCCTGGGTTGGACGATGTCCTGCGGATCAGCGCAACTGATCGCGGACATCATCTCGGGCCGGAGCCCCGCCATCGATCACGCCGACCTGGGCGTGGCGCGATACGCCTGACCTTATTTTCTTCGCAAAAGGGCTATAGCATGACTATCCAACGCATCGAATCCGGCACCCGCATGAGCCAGGCCGTGATCCATGGTGACACGATCTACCTGTCGGGCCAGGTGGGTGAGCCCGGTTCCAGCGTGGCGGACCAGACCCGCCAGGTTCTGACGCAGATCGAAGACCTGCTGGCGCAGGCCGGCAGCGACAAGTCCAAGATCCTGATGGCCACCATCTGGATGGCCGACATGGCTGACTTCGCCGAAATGAACACCGTGTGGGACGCCTGGGTGGGCGGCAAGGACGCCCCGGCCCGCGCCACGGGAGAGGCCAAGCTGGCGACGCCGGACTACAAGGTGGAAATCATCGTCACCGCCGCACGCTAAGGCGTTTCGCCAAGAGTTCATCCCGCCTGGCCGCGTAGCCTGCCCGTTTGGTGCAGGCTGCGCGGCCATTTTTTGTGGCGGACCGCCGCGATCAGACGACCGAGGCCAGGCCGATGCCCTTTTGCACAGCCGTCTCGTTCTCGTCCGAAATCTCCTGCGTCAGGAAATCAACGAAGGCGCGCACTTTGGCCAGGGCGTAGTTACCCTTGGAGAACATGAGGTAGAGCGGGATTTGCGCCGTCACCAGATCGGGCAAGACCACTTCCAGCCGATCCGCCGCGATATCCTGCTCCACGAAGAACAGCGGCAGGTAGCTGATCCCCAGGCCATCGATCGCGGCCTGACGGGCAAAGCGCACCGAGTTGGACGTCAGCGGCCCGCGGTTCACGGTGACGGTGGTGTCGCCGGACAAGCGCCATTCGCCCACGCGCGACAAGTGCGTTTCCAGGATGCAGGTGTGATCCTTCAGATCACTGGCGATCGAGGGGCGGCCGTTCTTTTCCAGGTACGATTTGGCCCCCACCAGCACCATCGGATAATTGCGCAGGCGCACCGCATCCAGGCTGCTGTCGTAAGGCTCGCCCATCCAGAACGCCACGTCGAACCGGCCCTTGAGCAAGTCGGCCCGGCTGTCCGACAAGTTCACGAACAGGCGCACGTCCGGATAGGTCTGCAGGAAACGGGGGATGATGCTGGTCAGGTCGAACAGCGAGGAGACCACCGGGGCGTTGACCTTCAGTTCGCCGCGCGGGCGCGAGGTCATGCCGGTGACGATCGTGTTCGCCTCGTTCACCTCGTCCACGATGCGGGCGCAGCGGGTGTACATCTCGCGTCCGGCGGGGGTGAGCGAGACCGCGCGGGTGGTGCGATCCAGCAGCTTGACCCCCAGGCTAGCCTCCAGCCGCGCGATCTGGCGGCTGACGGCGGCCTTAGAATAGCCCAGCGCCGTCGCGGCGGATGAGAAGCCGCCGGTGGAGACCACCGCGGCAAAGGACATCATGGCGATGACATTGTTGATTTCAGGTTTATCTTCCATGCGTTTCCCTCCCGTTTGTTGATCGCCCTGTCAATATGGGGGTTTGGGGAGGTGCCGGCCGCCCTTCGGCTCGAACCCAGGCCCTGCCGGCCCTGCCCCCACATGTCGCCATTGTCGCCAGCGCTGGAAATAACAAAATTTGGGCTACAGGACACTGGCTGCGGGCAAGCGCCATCGTCCGCAGGCCAGCGCGGCGATATGGCCCGAAGCAGACGGCAGGCGTTGCGGCCGGCGCTGGCCTGGCGCGACAGGCTTGGCTC
>NZ_CAXYKL010000076.1:0-3685 GCF_964277725.1 uncultured Novosphingobium sp.
TCGTCCTGCATCCGCACCCAATTGCGGATCGCGCCCAGGTAATTGCCGAGGTGCAGATTGCCGGTGGGCTGGATGCCGGAGACGATACGCATGGGACTTGACCTATTCCGAGAGATTGACCGCGCTGGCGTCGCGTGGCTTGCGCCGTAGCTGCGCAAGGTGGCTCTTGTCGAGCGCGCCGACGAGCCAGGCGCTGGCGAGGAACACCGCGCCGCCTGCGCCGACGAGGGTCGCCAGGGCCAGAGCCCGCTCCAGCGCGGTGCCGGCGTATCGGTTCTGGAGCGGCGGTAGCAGCGCCCACAGCGCCAGCGCCATCACCCCCGTCGCCGCCAGTTGCCGCGCCACGCGGGTGGCGAGCCGCCACGATATGCGAAACCATCCGCGGTGATGCAGCACCGCGTACAAGGCGGCGACGTTGAGGCTTGAGGTAAACGCGGTCGCTCCCGCCAGCCCGACGATGCCATAGGTCGGCACGATTGCCACATTGATGGCGATGTTGATCACCAGCGCCGCTGCCGCGATCCATACCGGCGTGCGGGTGTCCTCCCGGCTGAAGAACGCGGGTTGGAAGACCTTCACCAGCACGTAGGACGGCAGGCCGCAGACCAGCGCCGTGACGATCGCGGCCATCACGTCGCCTTGCGCCTGGTTCATCTTCCCGCCGACGAAAAACGCGGTGACAAAGGCCGGAGCGCAGACCGCCAGCGCCGCAGCGGCGGGCAGGGTGAGCAAGGTGGCGATCTCCACCGCATTCGCCTGCAGTTGCTGCGCGCCTTCCTCGTCATGAGAGTGGATGTGGCGCGCCAGCATCGGCAGGATCGCGGTCCCCAGCGCGATACCCACGATGCCCAGCGGCATCTGGTTCAGCCGGTCGGCATATTTCAGCAGCGTCAGCGAACCCTGGGCGAGCGAGGTGGCGAAGAACGTGTCGACGAATTGGCTGATCTGGTAGATTCCGGCTCCGAAAGTTGCGGGCAGGATCAGCCGGCCCAAACGCCTGACCTCAGGCGTAAAGCGCGGCGTCGAAAGTGTAAGCCTCACTCCGGCTCGGCGAACGGCCCAGGCCATGTAGATCAGTTGCAGCAGTCCTGCCGCCGCCACGCTGACAGCCACGGACCAGGCTACGGTGATGTCCGTGCCGCCCTGCTGACGCAGGACGTAGCCAGTCACGATGCCGGTGATCAGCGTCAGGTTGAGCAACACCGGCACGAATGCGCCGGGCGCGAAGCGGGCATGGGCGTTCAGCACGCCCGAAAGCATCGCCACCAAACTGACCAGCGCGAGATAAGGAAAGGTCACGCGGCTGAGCGATACCGCCAGCTCGAACTTGCCCGGCACTCCGGCATATTCGCGGGCGAGCAACCACACGATGCCGGGCATCGCTAACATTGCCACGGCGGAAAAGCCCAGCAATACCCATACGAATACCGCCAGCACATCACTGGCGAACCGCTCCGCCACACCGTCGCCGCGGTCGGAGCCCAGAGCGCGGGTATACATCGGCACGAAGGCGACGGAGAAAGCGCCCTCGGCAAACAGCCGCCGGAATGTGTTGGGCAGCACGAACGCCAGCTGGAAGGCGTCTGCCGCCAGTCCCGCGCCCAGAACGCGGGCGAGCAGCATGTCGCGCACGAAGCCGAATACTCGGCTGAGCGCCGTCAGCCCGCCGATGGTGCTGACGTTGCGGACCAGGCTCATAGGCTACGCGTCATGCCCAAGAGGCTCGGGTACGACGCGCAGTTCGTTCAGGCGTTCCCGGCAGGCGGCGCGCCGACGCCCTGTTGGGCGGTGAGCTGCTGCATGTACAGGCCATTGAAATCGATCGGATCCAGCATCAGTGGCGGGAAGCCGGCATCCCGGACGGCTTCCGACACGATCGCGCGGGCGAAGGGGAACAGGATGCGCGGGGCTTCGGCGAAGAGGAACGCGTGGGCCTGCTGGTCGGGGAGGTTACGCATGCCGACAAGCGCCGCGTAGGTCAGGTCCACCGCGAAGGCGACGCCGGCATCCGCGCGTGAGGTGACGACGATCTTCAGCTCGACTTCGTGCACTTCGCCCTCGATCAGGGTGGAGGCGATGTTGAACTGCACGTCGATCTGCGGCGCATCCTGCCACTGGAAGCTGTGCGGTGCGTTCGGGTTCTCTACCGAGAGGTCCTTCACATACTGCGAGATGATACCGGCGGCGGGATCGTTGTCCTCGTCGCTGCCATTATTCAGGTTGAGGTCGGAGATGATGTTGCCTTCGTCGGCCATGGCGCGCAAAGCTTCCTGCGTTGGTTCTCAATTGCCCGGGCGCCTAGCACCGTGCCGGCCATGCGGCAATGCCGAGCACCGATCGCCCAAGGGTGTCGGGTGGGCGCTTTTTTGGCCTCGCGGTGCAACTCACGCGTTGTTCATTTGTAAAGCCTACCTATCTGAGGTTATGCTGCCGCGCTTGAGCACTCCGCTGGCGCGGCGGTGAGGGAAGGACGGTTAGTTAGACGTGACGGTCGAAATCGTGATCCTGGCGATGATCGCTGCCTTTCTGGGGCTGCGCCTTTACTCCGTGCTTGGCCGCCGTGCCGAGCATGAGGAAGAGACGATCGCCGCCCGGTTTGATCCGCGTCGTAACGCTGCGGGCTCCCCGCGCGTCGCCGCTCCCGCCAAGCCGGACGAGGCCGCTGGCGCCGTACCGGTCAAAACCCAGCGCGATCTGCCTGCGGTGTCGCCTGCGGTTGAGCGTGGCTTGCGTGAAATCGCTGCCGCCGATCGCCGGTTCGACCCGTTCGCGTTCGTGGATGGGTCACGCAGTGCATATCGCATGATCCTGGAAGCCTTCTGGAAGGGCGACAAGGAAGAGCTGCGTCATTTGTGCGATCGCGATGTCTATGAAGGTTTCGCCGCCGCTATCGACGCGAGGGTCGAAGCCGGTGAGACGCTAGACAACCGGCTGATCCGGATTGAGGAAAGTGCGATCAGCGCAGCTTCGTTGGATGGCGGCACGGCCCGGATCACAGTTCGCTTCCGCAGCGATATCGCGTCTGTCACGCGTGACGCCGACGGCGTTCTCGTTGCCGGCTCGCTGGATGATGCAATCGAGGCGGTTGACGTGTGGACTTTCAGCCGCGCCGTCAATTCACCCGACCCGGACTGGTTGCTCGACGAAACCGACGAGGGCTGAACTTGCGGGACATGGCCGGTTTTCCAGGCGGGAGCCGGTTCGCCGTCGTTCTCGTCGCGCTTCTGATGCTCGCGGGATGTGGCCGGCTGGTGCCGTCTCCCGAAGTGGTCTCGCGGCCACCGCCTTCACAGTCCTCTCCTGACACCGCGCCGCAAGCGCAAACCGCCCGCCAACTCCTCTTGCGCGAGGGCCCTCCTGTTTCCGCGCTGACGATCCGGCAAGATGATGCGGCCGCAGCGCTCCTATCCTTCCGTGAGAGCTGCCCACGGCTGACGACCCGCACGGATGAAAGTGGTTTGACGCGCCCCGGGGATTGGAAAGCAGCTTGCGATGCCTTCGCGACTTGGCCCTATGGCCAGGCGGAGAAGTTCTTCGATACGTTCTTCGAGACGGTGCAAGTGGGCGATGGACGGGCCTTCGCCACTGGTTATTTCGAGCCTGAGATCGCCGGATCGCGCACGCACATTCCAGGTTACGACACTCCGGTTTATGCCGTGCCGCCCGATCTGGTGCGCGCGCGACC